>CALMKG010000257.1 GCA_937867175.1 uncultured Propionibacterium sp.
GGACCCCCCTTCTCTCGCGATAACACGCGCGATATCATGGGTGTGTGGAGGAGCATTCGTTTTCGGAGCGGCTGAAGCTGCGGCGGACAGCGGCCGGGTTGACCCAGCGTCAACTGGCCGAGTTGTCCGGAGTGAAGCAACCCTTGATCGCGGCGATCGAGCGAGGCACGAGGGTGCCGTCCGACGCCGCAAGGAGCGCCTTGGAGCACGCACTTCAGGTGCGGCCCTCGGCGCTCCTGCGCGCCAGGCGTGACGAGGTGTTGGCTGCCCTCGCGAGGATCGGGGCTAAGGACCCCTGGGTGTTCGGCTCGGTGGCACGTGGCGAGGATGACCCTGGTTCGGACCTCGACTTGCTGGTCACCTTCCCGCCCGATGCGGACATCGTGACGTTGCTGACCCTGGAGGAGGAGTTGGCCAAGATCCTCACCGTTCCGGTCGACGTGGTGTCCTCAGGTAGTTCGGGACGCGTCCTTGACCGCGCTCGCGTTGAGGCGGTGCCGCTGTGACGGGCCCGGCCGACGGATCCACGGCCCGCACCGGTGAGGCCGGGGGCGACCGGGACGCTCGGGTCAAGCGGCGCCTGGCGGATTTGGCGGAGTTCGTACGACAAGCCGAGTACCTGACCAGCAAGGGTCGGGAGGCCTACCTCGCGGATTCGATGGACGGGGCTCTGTTGCGCAATGCCGGCGAACGGATCCTGATCAAGGTCGCCACCGTCGCCGAGAAACTGCCTCAAGCATTCAAGGACGCGCATCCCGACGTGGACTGGCGAGGGATCAACCGCATGCGGAACCTGGTTGCCCACCACTACGACAGGGTCAGTCACGACCTGGTGTGGGCGGCCCTCAGCGTCCGCATCCCCGAACTCGGCTCACGACTGTCCCAGAACTGAGCTACCAACTTGCAGGTGGCCCAAACGCCCTCCTTCGCCGCAGGGTGCGCGAGGCCAGCCTTTCGCCTGGTACCCGACGTGCCCACCCTGATTTTGGCGGCACAGAGAGCCGTACTGGCGGGCGATGCGCTACGCGGTTCAGCGGGGATGGCCATTGCTTGCGGCTGCGGTTCCCAGACGAGCATTCAGCGATGCGTCGTGAGGTGGCCGCCGACGCTAGAGAATTCGGTTGGGCGCAGTTGGAATATCTTCATGGCGACGGTCGGCGGCTACGGAGACACTCTGCCGCTGATTCCACTCGGTGTGGCACTGCAGCAGGCTGGTCACGCCGTGACCTTGGTGTGTGTCTCCTTCGTTGCCGGCGTGGTCTACTCCTACGGGCTAAACCCTTTGCCGTACCACTGGGAGACCGCGGAGGTGCTGGGCCATGTACTGATGAAGGCATGGGAGGGCGGGGATCACCACGCCCAGATGGAGGTCATTTCCACGTGATCACGGCTGATAGCGGAGGCGGCGTTCGAGCCTCTGTTTGAGTCGTTCACCATCCATGATGCCGCTGTTGTGGCTCCGATGGTGCAGCCGTTCGCCTTGGAGTTCCGCCGCAAGCAAACCCCGTGCGGATGGCCTGAATGCAAACACACTCCGGGTCAGCCGACCAGCCACGGGGACAGCCACATGGGCGCGCCAGACTCGCGGCGTCGACTCTTCAACCTGCTCCAAGGGTCGCGGGTGTCGTTGGACATGGTGCGCGCCCTGGGGGCCGGCATCCAGAAGGTGAGCGAACGATTGGGTCAGCGTCCGCTGCTGATCGCACGTCAGATGGCGCAGTTCATGACGGAGCCGACATTCATTCCGGTGAGCGGCTATCTGGCACCGGCGTTCGCTGACCATCCCCGGGGGCCGGCTACCTGTTCCTGGAATCCAGCGCCCCCTTGTCGGATCGGGTGTCCTCCTTCCTGGACGCCGGGGACCCACCCGTGTTATTCAAGTCTCGGTTCGGTCACAGCGAGGAATCCTGGCCCGTCACCGAACGTGTCGTTGACGGCATCTTGGCCTCGGGGCGTCGGGCAGTGGTCCGCCGCGCCGCCGGCGTTCTGGAGTCCCGGTGGCCGACCGACCGGGTCCTACCGATCGATTTCGAGCGGTTCGACAGGCTCTTCCCGCACTGCCATGTGGTCATCCACCAAGGAGGTGTCGGCAAGCAGGCACTCGCCTTCATCTCCGGGGTGCCGCAGTTTGTGACGCCTCTGTCAGTGGATCACCGCTACCCAGCGTTTCACTGCATCCAGAACTTGGACGGTCATCATGCAGAGCGTGTTGAGTGCGGATACTGGGCACGTTCGCGACCCACCCCTCAGGTCCTGGCACAAGTGCTGGATTTCTTGCTGAATTTGCTGCGATCAGCTGAGCAGGTGCGTGCCGTGGGCGGTTTGTTGTGTTGCGGGAGCGTGCAAACAACGGAAGCCGAGGAGGCACAGCATGGCGCTCAACAAGGGAAGATGCGCGTGGGTCACGTCAGTAGGGCTGGCCCTGTCCATGGCGCTAGTCGGTTGTTCTGGGTCGACTGAGGTGGACTCGACCCCTACACCGAGCACGCCGACCCCGAGCGTGTCTGCGACACTAACGCCGACGCCTTCACCCGCACCGACGCCGTCGACGGCCAGCGAGCAGGCAGCCGTTGACACCGTCGTCTCGTACCTTGAGGTGCTGGACAAGCTTGGTAGCGACCCGGAATCCGACCTCAACGAGCTCAACACGGTCGCGACGGGACAAGCTCTAGCGCAGTGGCAGCACGACTTGATGCAGTATCGCGTTCAGGGCTGGCGAAAGGTCGGGAGACAAGTACCAGCGTTTGTCGGGTCAACGCCTGGATCGAGTGCATCGCAGTGGTTCGTGAAGATGTGTATCGACATCAGCGAAGTCGACCTACTCGACGCAACAGGGACGTCCGTCAAGAGCCCGGACAGCCCAAGTCGTGTCCTGACCGAGTTCCAGGTTGATCACCAGCTCGCGAATGACACCTGGTACGTGGCTACCGATGAGGTGAAAGAGACGTGCTGAGGCGCATCCTCCTGCTGTTTCTCGGTGCGATCGTCTGCCTGACATTGCCTGTCGGCGTCGCACATGCTGAAGGCGTTTCCTGCCCCCAAGGCCAGTATTGGAGCAGAGACGCAGCGGTCTGCGTGATCGTGGTTTCCCTGCCGGGTTCTCAAGCGACTGCTCAGGCAGCTCCGGTCGATGTGGTTGATCAGGGCGGGAGTGTTTCGGCCTGCATGGATCATTCGTTTGGCCGGAGTGAGGTGGTGCCGTGTGAGTCAGAGTATGGCTGGTGGTCGACTGACAAGTTCTGTTACGTGCAGTTGGCGGATCCGCAGCCTCCGAAGACGGATGCGGTGTGGCAGGGGAACACGGAGGGTGCGATCTATTCGTGTCGGATCGGTGCTTCTGGGGTGGCGAATCCGTTTGGGCTGTTCTGGTCGGCTTCGATGCCGGCTGGGCCGGCGGCTCCGGTGGATCCGGCGGTGGTGGCGCAGTCGATTGTGGAGCAGATGGAGTTGCGGGCGATCACGATCGGGATGGTGCCGGAGGATCGGCCGGGTTCGATGGGTGTGGTTGGTTTGCCGTTGTGGATGTGGGTGGAGGCCCCGTCGGAGCAGTCGTTCGGTCCGATGACGCGTAGCGCGTCGTTGGGTGGGGTGACAGTGACGGCGACCGCGAGTGTGTCGAAGGTGTTGTGGGAGATGGGTGACGGCGGCGCCGTTACGTGCACCACGACCGGCACGCCGTTCACGGATGGTCATGGTGGTCAGGAGTCCCCGGATTGTGGCTACACCTATCCGAAGCAGGGCACGTTCACGGTTCGGGCGACGAGTTATTGGTCGGTGGATTGGACGTCGTCGTCGGGGCCTTCGGGTTCGATCCCGTTGCAGTTCACGCAGTCACGGATCGTGCAGATCGGTGAGCTGCAGGTCGTCCGCGTCGGGTGACGGAAAGGTAGTCGAGTGATGAAGTCTTCCACGATCGAGTTGCCCCGTCCGAGTGCCCGTAACGGGGTGAAGCGGTCCGCCGAACCGGCCGGCCGGGCGTCGGTGCCGGAGGCTGGGGTGGTGCCGCCGCCTCGGATGCGTCGGCGGCCGGCGGTGGTTGCGCTGTCCCTGGCGTTGGTGGTGTTGGGGGCGTTGTTGTCGGTGTGGGCGTATTCGAGCCTGGGGAATGCGCAGCAGGTGATCGCGGTCCGCGCCGACATCTCCCGGGGTGAGGTGATCACCGAGGAGGCGCTGCAGGTCGTCCGCGTTGGGGTGGACCCGGCCCTGCAGGTGGTCCCCGCAGCGGACTTGGGGTTGCTGGTTGGTCAGCGTGCCGGTGCTGACCTTCGGGCCGGCCAGTTGGTGGTGCCGTCGGCTGTCACAACTGAGGTGGTTCCGCATGCCGGGTTCTCGGTGGTGGGGTTGTCGTTGGGTGCAGGTCAGCTGCCGGCGGACGCTTTGCAGGTTGGGGATGCGATCAGGGTGGTGTCGACACCGGGCCAGCAGGGTGACGTGGTGGAGGCCGAGTTGCGGGTCTTCGACGGCACGGTGATCTCGGTGGCGCCGGTCGATGCGTCGGGGAACGTGGCGCTGGTGGTTGAGGTGGCAGCCCTTCAGGCACCGGAGTTGGCGGCCCGGTCGGCGTCCGGGAAGTTGGCGATCGTGCTGGATTCGCGGGAACGCTGATGGCTGTGATCGTTTTGGCTTCCGCGTCGGGGGCACCCGGGGTGACGACCACCGGGTTGGGGTTGGCGATGTGTTGGCCGCGTCCGGTGGTGTTGGTGGACGCGGATCCGGTGGGTGGTTCGGCGATCCTGGCCGGCTACCTGCAGGGCACGGTCGTCCACAATGACGCGATGGTGCAGCTGGTGTTGGCGCACCGGGACGGCCAGCTGGCAGGGGTGCTGCCCAACGTGTTGATGCCGCTGCCGGACACGAGCGTGGTGTTGTTGCCGGGGGCACGCTCGCATGCGCAGGCGGCGGGCCTGGTGGATGTGTGGGCACCGCTTGCGGTGGAACTACGCGGGCTGGAGCGTAACGGCCTCGACGTGATCGTGGACGCCGGCCGGCTCGGCATGGCCCATTCACCGACCCCACTGGTGGCCGCGGCTGATGTGGGGTTGCTGGTCACCGGGAGTGGTCTGTCCGCGCTGGCCGGGGCTCGGCAGTGGGCGGTTTCCTGGTCGGCCGCAGCCAAGGATGGTAGCGGCGCGCTGAGCGCTGGGTGTGTGGTGGTGGGTGAGGGCCGTCCTTACAGCGGCCGGGATGTTGCCCGGACGTTGGGGTTGCCGGTGTTCGGCACGCTGTCCTGGGACCCGGACGCCGCGGCGGTGTTGAGCGCCGGGCGGGCGGGTGGCCGCAAGTTCGGCACCAGCCGGCTGGTCCGATCGCTGGCGAGTGTCGCGGCGGCGATCGACCAGCAGATTTCGGCAGCGAGGCAGGAAACCGCATTGCGGCACGAGACATCGGCGCGGCAGGAAGTGGTGACACTATGAACGACCGGATTCAGTCTTCTGAGGCTTCCCGTGATCTGACCGATCCGATGAGCCTGCCGTTGTTCTCGGCGCCGGTGCAGCCGCGGCCGGGCCGCACCAGGTCCACGTTCTCCCTGTCCGACCCAGTGCAGTCGGCATCGCCGGTGTCGACGCTGCCTCCCGCGCCGGTGCCTCCGCTGTCTGCCGAGCACCGGGTGGTGTCGATTAGTGGGCATGGTCATCGGGCGGGGCGCGTCGCGGCGGGTGATGGGGTGGATTGGGGTTTGGTGTCGGCGTTGCGGTCTGCGGCGTCGGAGCGGTTGATGGCCGGGTTGGATTCGAACCCGTCCCTGGGCCGGGATCAGCAGCGGTCGCTGGGGTGGCGGATCATCGGCGAGTTGTTGGACGACGAGGTCACCGACCAGGCGAGGTCTGGTCGTGGCGCAATTGACCGGCAGCAGCAGGCGAGGCTTGGTCAGGCGGTGTTCGACGCCCTGTTCGGGTTGGGCCGCCTGCAGCCTTTGGTGGATGACCCGAGTGTGGAGAACATCACGATCCTGGGGTTTGACGAGGTGTGGCTGGAACACGGCGACGGCCGCCTGGAGCGTGGCCCATCCGTGGCGGATTCGGACCAGGACTTGATCGATTTCCTGGTCTTCCTGGGCTCCCGGTCTGAGGTGAATGCCCGCCAGTTCAGTGAGGCGAACCCGCGCCTGCATTTGCGGCTGGATGGTGGGGCGCGGTTGGCGGCGACGGCGTGGGTGACCCCGCGGCCGTCGGTGGTGGTGCGCCGACACCGGATGCGGGATGTCACGCTGTCGGATTTGGTGGCGAAGGGCTCGTTGAGTGAGGTGGCGGCGAGTTTCCTGGCGGCTGCGGTGCGGGCCCGCAAGTCGATTGTGGTGGCCGGTCCGCAGGGTGCGGGGAAGACCACGATGGTGCGGGCGTTGTGTGCGGAGATCGGCCCTACTGAGGCTATTGGCACGTTCGAGACCGAGTACGAGCTGCATCTGCATGAGATGACCGACCGGCATCCGATCGTCCACGCGTGGGAGGCGAGGCCGGGTGGGGAGATGCTCCCGAGCGGCCGCCGCGCCGGTGAGTTCTCCCTGGATGACGCGTTGTATGACTCGTACCGGTTCAACCTGTCGAGACAGATCGTGGGTGAGGTCCGCGGGTCGGAGGTGTTGGCGATGATCGAGGCGATGCAGTCCGGCACCGGGTCGTTGTCGACCACGCACGCCGAGTCCGCCGAACGTGCGGTCGGGAAGCTGGTCACGTGTGCGATGAAGGCGGGTTCCCATGTGACGGAGCAGTACGCGGTGCGGGCGATTTCGGAGGCGTTGAACATCATCGTGCACGTCGACGCCAGAGTCGAACAAAGCGGGGCTGGCTCCATCAAGCGGCGGTGGACTTCGCAGGTGGTGATCCTGGAGCCGGGGGAGCGGGAGAAGGGCTACTCGCTGACCACGGTGTTCGGCTGCCCACGAGGCAGCACATCGATTCGGGCGGTGTCGGGGATGCCAGAGGCGTACCGGGAACTGGTCCGGGACGGGTTCGACCTGAACGGCTATGTCGCAGAGAGCCAGCGGGTGGCGTCATGACCGTCCTGGTCCCCGCCCTGGGTGGCGCCCTGATGGTCATCGGCATCATCGGCCTGATCGCAGGCATCCAGAAAACCCCCGTCAAGCCAGCCGCGCCGCGCAGCAACACCAGGTTCGCGTTACCACGGTTGTCGCGGCGCACGCAGCTGTTGCTCGCGGCTGGGCTCACCCTGGGTGTGGTGGTGGCGCTGGTGTCGGGTTGGCTGCTGGGGTTGGTGTTGGTGCCGGCCGCAACCGTTGGTCTGCCGGTGCTGTTATCTGCGGGTGAGGAGACGTCCAGGATTCGCCGGTTGGAGGCGATGGAGGAGTGGATCCGGTCGCTGTCGGGGGTGTTGACTGCCGGGGTCGGTCTGGAGCAGGCGTTGATCGCGACGCTGCGGTCGACACCGGAGGCGATCAAACCCGAGGTGTCGAGGTTGGCGGCTCGTCTGCGGGCCCGTTGGTCGACCGAGTCCGCGTTGCGGCAGTTGGCCGACGACCTGGATGACGCTACGGGGGACTTGATCGCGGCGAACCTGATCCTCGCCGCCCGGCGCCGGGGGCCCGGTCTGGCGGCGGTGTTGGACAGCCTGGCCGAGTCGGTGGCTGCAGACGTCAGGTCGCGTCGGCAGGTGGAGGCCGACCGCGCCAAGCCCCGCGCCACCGCCCGTTGGGTGACCATCATCACCATCGCCGTGTTGGGGGTGCTCGGGTTCACCGGTAACTACGTCGAGCCGTACGCGACCCCGGTGGGGCAGATGATCCTTGCGCTGTTGCTGGCCGGCTATGTCGGGCTGTTGGTGTGGATGAAGCGGATGGCGGCCGGGAAACCACTCCCGCGTTTTATCGGCACGACGGCGAGGGCGGAGGCGGCGCGATGATCACCACTGGTTTGCAGCTGGCCATCCTCGGGGGTGTCCTCGCCGGGGCTGGCCTGGCCGGTCTGGTCTGGCGGCTCGCCCCCGTCCACGCCCACCCCGGCGACGTCCTGGCCCGACTATCACCCGACGCTGACGCTGCTCTGGCACGCGCCAACGCTGAGGCTGATCCCGCTGATGGTGCGACGTTGGCGGATCGGTTGGGCAGGTGGGGGATACGGTTGCTGCCCCGCAGCGTGTGGGGGACACCACCGCGGCAGGAGTTGGCGTTGATGCGGATCCCGCTGCACCGGTTCTACGGCGACAAGCTGCTCTACGCCCTGGTCGGGTTGTTGATCCCAGCGGTGTTGACGTCGCTGTTCGCGGTGTTGGGTTGGCGGATGCCGATCGTGTTGCCGGTCGGCGCCACCGCGGCCATGGGCGTGGGCATGTTCTTCTTGCCCGACTACAACGTCCGCGACGACGCGAAGAAGGCCAGGATTGAGTTCGACCGGGCCCTGGGGGCGTGGACCGACCTGGTCGCGCTGGAGCGCAACTCCGGCTCCGGACCCCGCCAGGCCATGGAGGTTGCCTCCGCGGTGGGGGATTCGTGGGTGTTCCGCCGGCTCCGTGAGGAACTGGCCCTGTCCGCCTGGACCGGCGAACCACCCTGGGACGCCCTGAAGCGCCTGTCGACCGAGCTCGGTCTGCCGGAGTTGGGTGATGTCGCAGACATCATGCGGCTCAGCGGTGAGGAGGGCTCCCAAGTCTATAGCCAGCTGCGGGCCCGCTCAACGTCGATGCGTACCGCGATGCTCAACGACGAACTCGCGGCCGCGAACGCCGTGGGGGAGAAGATGACGATCCCGATGAGCCTGCTCGGGGTGGTCTTCCTGGTCATCCTCATCGTCCCGGCCCTGCTGCGAATGATCGGAGCCGGCTGACCTGTCACAAGAATCCAACCCGCGGCTGGTGAGCAGGAAACCCCTGCTTTCCGGCTTGTTGTAAGTAACGAATCCCCCTTGTTGAAAGGACACCCCTAATGAGCTCCCTCGATTCCCTATTGGTTAAGACCACCAGCCGGCTGCGGGCACTGCAGCAGCAGGCCACTCGCAGACTGGTCCGCGGCGATTCCGAGCGTGGCAGCATCACTGTCGAACAGATCCTGTGGGTGGTCGCCATGATCGCGCTCGTCGGGATTGTGGTGGCAGCGATCACCGCCTTCATCAACACCCAGGTCGGCAAGATCGCCTGACCCTGATGCGCAACAAACCCTGTTTTGGACGTCTCCCTACCCGCATCCGGCGGTGGGGGGCGTCCGAGCGTGGCGCGGTGACGATTCAACTGGTGATGCTGCTGCCGGTGCTGTTCGGGATCGTCTTCCTCGGCCTGCAGGCCGCCCTGTACTACTACGCGGCGACTGTCGCGGGGGCGGCCGCGCAGGACGGCGCACGGGTGGCCGCAGCCCACGGCGGCGGTGGCCTCGCTGCGGGCACTGCGGCCGCCTGGTCGGCGTTGGACCAGTCCCACGGTTCGCTGTCCAACTATGACGTGACCGGCAGTGTGGGGGCTGGCGGGCCCAGCATGACGGTCACTGGTGAGACGTTGTCGGTGCTGCCCGGGATGGTGTTCACCGTGACCCGGTCTGCCTCGCTGCCGTGGGAGCAACCATCATGAACCGGTTCCATCCAGAGCGCGGCTCGGCAGTGGTCGAGACCGTGATCATCGTGCCGGCGATCATGATGTTCATCGCGTTGATCATCGCTGCCGGCCGGGTCCAGATGGCCCACCAAAGCGTGGACGCCGCAGCCGCCGAGGCCGCCCGCGCCGCCTCCATCGCCCGCACCCCGACCGAAGCCCAAACCCGCGCCACTGCGAGCGGCCAGCAGGCCCTCGATAACCAAGGCCTGAGGTGTGCGTCCACCCACGTGAGCGTGGACACCGCCGGTTTCGCGGTTCCGGTCGGCACCCCGGCCACCGTGTCGGCCACCGTGGTCTGCCAGGTCTGGCTGGCCGATCTGACCCCCATCCCCGCCATGCCAGGCCAGGTCACGATCGAGGCCACCATGCAATCGCCCCTTGACACCTACCGAGGACGCTGAAATGACCCGTCGACCACGACCCAGACTTCAGGACGCCGGTGGGGAGCGCGGCGCGGTCACCATGTGGGCGGTGCTGATCGCGTTCTGCATGATCATCATCGTCGGGATCGCAGTCGACTTCTCCGGCCAGGCCGTCGCCGAGCAGAAAGCCCGCTCCGTGGCGTTCGAGGCCGCCCGCGCCGGCGGTCAGCAGGTCAACCTCGACCAGCTCGTCCGCGACGGTCAGGCCCAAACCGACCCCCAGCAGGCCGCAGCCGCAGCCAGCGCCTACCTGACCCAGGCCGGAGTAACCGGCAGCGTCACTATCAACGCGGGCACGGTCACCGTCAACGTGGTCGACACCTACCAATGCGCGTTCTTGTCGGTCATCGGGGTCAACAGCCTGCCAGTCAGCGGGTCCGCGTCCGCGGACACGCTACGCGTCCTCGAAGGGGTAGAACGATGATCCGACGCCGCCTGGTCGGCCTGGCGGCCAGCCTGGCCATCGTGGCGATCCTGGCCGGGCTGCCGATCGTGCTCGTCGCGGTCGGCGGCAACCCGATCCCCACCGAACTCCCCACTCCCGCGGACTTCCTCGACTGGTTCACCACCCCGGACGACGGCACGCTGGCCCTGAACGCCATCATCCTGGGCGGCTGGCTGGTGTGGGCGTTCCTGGCGTTCAGCATCATCGCCGAACTGATTGCGGCGGTCCGCGGCGTCCGCGCCCCTGCCTTGCCCGGCCTACGGATGCCACAGGACACCGCCCGCCGCCTGGTCGCCACCGCCGCCCTACTGTTCGTCACCACACCAGGCGCCACCCTCGCCACCCCCGCACTGGCGTCCGGGAACACCACCCCGCCCCCGGTCACCGCGCAAGTTCTGGCACCAGCAAACGGCATCAACCAACACGTACCGGCGCGGGCAGGTACCCAGGCGACCGGAGGCCAGCCACGCCCCGGCTCGACGGCGGTGCTGGAACACGTAGTGGAACCAGGCGACACCCTCACCGGCGTTGCTGAAACCTACTTGGGTGATGGCGACCGCTGGCCCGAAATCTATGAAGCCACACAGCACCTGACACAACCCGCCGACCAACAACTCACCGACCCCGACATCATCGACATCGGCTGGACCCTCAACATCCCCACCAGCAGCCACCAGCCAGCCGCCGGCGACGGTACAACGCTGCTGGAGCACATCGCCAAGCCCGGCGACACCCTGTCCAGCGTGGCCGAAGCCTACCTGGGGGACGCCGACCGGTGGCCCGAGATCTACGCCGCCACCCAGAGCGTCATCCAACCGGACGGTCTACAGCTGACCGACCCGGATGTCATTGACGCCGGTTGGACCCTCAAGATCCCCGTCCCCGCCGCGAACCCGGCCACACAGACCGTTCAAGAGCAGGTACCGGCGGGTCGGCCTGTTCCGGCGCCCTCGCCGACCATCGATCCTTGCGAGCCTGAGCCTGCGAATGCGCCGCCAGGTGATGGCACGGCCGGTAACCCTTCCCGCGGCGGGCTTGCCCCAGGAGGCGACCACGACACCCGGACCGTGGAGCCAGCGCCAGCAGCCCCGACTCGAGATGATCAAGACGACGCCCAAATGCTGTCCGCGCCCTGGCTGCTGAGCGGGTTGGCCGGCAGTATCGTGTTGTCGGCGTCTGCGTTGCTGGTGTTGCGTTCCCGCCGGCGCCAGCAGCAGCGGGAACGCCGTCCCGGGCGGGCCATCGCCACACCGCCCCCGGTGATCGCTCCGGTCGAGAAGACCATCACCGCCGTCGGCACCCGTGGGTTGCCCTCCGTCGAACGGGTGGATGAGGCGTTTTGCCGGCTCGCCGAGGCCCAAACCTCTGCGGGCCGCCCGATGCCGAAATTGGTAGCTATCGAGTTGGGGCGCGACGGGCTCACCCTGCACATGGCCGAACCGGTCACCGACCTGACCGGTCCATGGCAGCAACTGGACGCGAACGCTCAGGTTTGGCGGCTGCCTGCGAACACTGACCTTGCGGCGGTCGGCTACCTGCCGGAGTACCAGCCCGCCCCCTACCCGCTGCTGGTCAGCTGCGGCACCACCGACGACGGCCACACCTGGCTGCTGAACCTCGAACAGCTCGCCACCATCCACGTCAGCGGC
>CALMKG010000258.1 GCA_937867175.1 uncultured Propionibacterium sp.
GGTCGGCGTCACCGGAGGTGATCGCACGGACCGAGTCCTCGTCGGGCTCCGCGCCAAGGAGCAGCCGCACGCGGGGCGCGGTCTCCAGCTCGTCTGCGAGCAGGGCGAATCCGGCTGGGTTGATGTACGCCGTGGCGATCGCGATCGGAGGTGCCGTGACCCTGTTCTCCCGAAAGAGACAGAACAGCTCGTTCACCTTGTCAGCAACAGTCGTCTGAGGGTCGCTAGTCGCGTAATTGGTGGCGAAATCGGGAAGCTGTGTCATGCCTTGCCCTTCCACGCGCGATAGTGCTTCAACACCGCGTTGAGACGCGGCTCGTAACTCCACCCCCGGTGGAAACTGGCAAAGACGTGCTCGACCTGGTCTTCAGTCAGCCCGTACAGAAGGCTCACCAGCGCATCCAACTCGGCGAGCAAGTCTTCCTTCTCGTTTGTCGTCGCTTGTACGGACCCAACCGGCACACCGACCTCGGCCGCCCATGTGGCGTATCGCTCATCGACTGCACCCAGGCGACCAGAGATTTCGACGACTCGCAGACGGAGCACTGAGTCCGGCGCGGGACGTGGAACAGGAGCCCCGAGAAGGAACTCGACCGTTGCGTGAGTCTCAACCATCTGCCGCGCGTACCAATCGAATGGAATCGAGGAGAGCACCCCGAGCACGAACGCTTGATCTCGGGCTGACCCACGCTTGAAGAAGAGGTAGTACGCCTGATGGACCATCACGATCTCAGGCGGCACGAGGGCAGCAATCAGGGTGCGCTGGTTGGTGCGGTTGGTCGTGTCTCGCCATGCGATTCGTGGATGGTGCATCGGCAAGGTCGCCAGATCGCGAGCCCAGGAGTCCGGCATGCCGTAGAAGGCTGACCTCCGCATGCGCACTTGATTCAAGCGCCGGTCTTGCAGGTCGAGCTCCATCCGCTCTGGATCGGCGTGCGCATAGACCGAGCCTGTGCTCGGGGTCCACAGGTCGAAGGAATCACCCTTGTAGACCGGAATCAGGTCTGCGGAGTCGTCGGCGAAAACGAACCGATGCTTGTCATCCGTTGCGTTCCACTCTCGCAGCCCGCGAACAGCCAAGTCGGGGGTATCCGCGTCCAAGCGCGGGCTTGATCGGAGAACGAGGAATACCTCAAGACTGGCTGCATCTGGCAACAGCGGAAAGGCTCCATTCGGCGACCAGTCGAGCAGGTCTGACACCTGAATGGGAGACGACTCACGGCTGGTGCCGCTCAGGAACTCAGGCTCGGATGTGAACGGCCCCCGCACATACAGGGCTTTCGCCTCTGAGGTTCCGTCAGCCAGGACCGAGACGACCGCGACTGTGATTCGGCCATCGATCCCCTTGAACACCCATCCGCCGGTATTCGCCAAAACCGTGACGTCGCTGAAGGTGCCGCTCTCAAGAAGGGCGAGTCTCCAATCCTTCATGCCGGAAGCTTCGAGAGCCTTGCGTGGAAGCACTACACCCAGGCGGCCGCCGGTGCGGACAAGGTGCCACATCCTCCAGGCGAACGCCTTGTAGAGGTCCGGGCGGCCCGCAGTGAGGCCCGGATATGGACCCTTCGCAAGCACCTTCTGAGTGAGTTGAGTCGACTCGGTCGCAGCCTCGTATTCGCGAACTAGGTCGGGACGATATCGCCGGATAGCTTGCAGCTGCACTTCGGCATCCTGTTGGCTCAGCCCACGTAGCCCAGGGAATGACATTGAGTAGAAGGAGTGCTCCTCGATCTGCAGCTTCTCCCACGGCGGGTTGCCGAGTAGAACATCGAACCCCGGTGCGTCTCTAAGGAAGACCTCCGGGAAGAGGAAGGGCATGTGAGCGGGCAGCAACCTGTCCGCGGTTGCCGACACCTCAGGCATGTCGATCACGCTGAGGAGCGAATCCGTGTCAACGATCGCTCCCGGATGAATCTCGCCTGCCCTGGCTGAGATGGCAGCATCGAAGATCCGCCTTGCGGTGTCAGCCGCTTCACGCGCGCGAGCGAGGAGTCGAGCACCTTCTTCAACTTCGGCCTTGTTGGCCTCGCTGGCATTGGCGACATCGACAAGCAGAGTCTTCGCCGATGCCAAGTTGTCAATGATCACGTCATCGAAGAAGGTGGCTGCGCCTGTCGCACGCCCTGGCTGGAGAGCATCGAGCGCCTCGTCGATGGTTCCGATGCCGGTGAGGCTGTTGGCGTTGACGAGGCCGTGGTCGAGGTTGCTCATCGGCAGACCCGGCACGAAGGTGTGGATCCAAAGCGCGAGGCGTGCCAGCTCGACCGCCATGGGGTTGATGTCAAGTCCGTAAACACAGCGGCGCGCCACCTGGCGACGGAGGAGTCCGACCTCGTCAACCTCGCTCTTGGCGACGTCGTCGGTGCCGAGCGTGTCACGGGCGACGACCGCTAGCCTCAGCAGTTCCTCGGTGACTCCAGGCACGGCGTGCTCCGTGAGGAAGGTGCGCATGAGCGCTTCGATCTTGTCAACGGCAGCAACAAGGAAATGCCCGGAGCCCATGGCGAGGTCCGCAACTCGGAAGTCGAAGAACTCGCGCGCGGCCGCCGAGGCATCGCCGCTGCTGAGGTAGGCAGCGACCTTCTCTAGGTGAGCGGTGAGTGCCGGCACGATGGAGCGCTCGATGAGATGGTCGACGACGACCTTCGGAGTGAAGTAGGAGCCAGTGGCCTTCCGCTCGCCCGATGCGGTGTGGAAGTAGACGGAGGAGGCGGATGCGAAGATCTCGTCACCTGGTTTGGCTGGTACCCAGGCGCCGCTGCGGTCGAGGGTGAGGTCTTCCTCGGCGAGCGAGAGCGAACTCTCGAGGAGGCCTTCGTAGATGGTGCCGAACTCGCGGACGCTGAGGGAGCGGAAGTCGACGGGACCGAGCACGCCATCGCTCGTGACGTCGATGAGGAGGCTCTTCAGCGCCGGGCCGAGCACGCTGTCGGGGAGCTCGATCTTCTTGATGAGCGCGCCTTCGGGCGATCGGTCGGGGTCGGTCGAGAAGAGCCCACCGTTGTAGGACGGAATCTGCCATTGGGGGTTGCCCTGGTCGATGGCGTTCCACACCTGCACGAGGTCGAACCAGATGGTGGTCGAGTCGCCGAACTCGTCGGATTCGGAGTCGATGAGGCGACGCGCGTTGGTCTTGAGACTGTTGGCGTCGAAGCCCTCATTGCGGCCAGATGGCAGGAGGCCGCGGTCCTCGGCATATGCCTGGAAGAGGAGCCGGAAGAGGATCCGCAGCGTGACGCGGTAGGCGAGCGAGAGCCCGTCAGCGTCGAGCGGAATAGCAGCGTGCTTCGCGAGCCGCTGGGCGACCTCGACCGCGACCGGCGGCACGATCTCATCGTAGATGCGTTCGCGGAGACGTGCGCCGAGCTCGCTGGCGTAGCGCG
>CALMKG010000259.1 GCA_937867175.1 uncultured Propionibacterium sp.
ACCACGTGGGCGCCGATGTACCCGGCGCCTCCGATGACGAGGATGCTCATGTCTCCTCCAGGTTTCCGGTGACGGGGCCCGCCCCAGCGGACGCTGTGGCAAGCAGGAAGGCGGGTGGTGTGAAGCCGCGGTTGGCGAAGGCCGCGGCGACGGCGTCGGCGACCGTGTCCATGGACGCGGAGTCCACGAGGGCGATGGCGGATCCCCCGAACCCTCCGCCTGTCATTCGTGCCCCGTGGGCACCCGCGCTCCGGGCGGTTTCCACCGCGAGGTCGAGCTCGGGGCAGGAGACCTCGTAGTCCGATGCGAGGGACGTGTGCGAGGCGTCCAGCAGCCGTCCCGCCTCGGCGAGACGGTCCCCTTCGAGGACGCCACCGGGGGCGGACTCCAGCACCTCCACGAGTTCGCGCACCCGGGCGATCTCGGTGACCACGTGGCGCACCCGCCGGCGTTGCTCGTCATCGTGGAGCCGAGCGAGGACGGATGCGAGGTCCTCTCCACCGTCGGCAACAGCGTCCGACACCACGCGCAGCGAGGGCACGCCGAGGGCGTGGGCGGCGGCTTCGCACACCTCCCGGCGGCGGGCGTACTGACCGTCGACGAGCTGGTGGGGCGCCCGGGTGTCGATGACCAGCAGTGAGAGGCCCGAGGCATCCAGGTCGAGCGGCACGTGGCGGGCGGACCCATCGGCCACGTCGAGGAGCAGGGCGTGCCCAGGCTTTCCGCGCATGGCGATGGCCTGGTCCATGCCGCCGGTTGGGGCCCCGGCGATCTCGTTCTCGGCCCGGACGCACAGTGCGCCAAGGCGGGCGCGCCCCGGGTCGTCCGCCTGCAGGAGGCCGAGGGATGCGACGTCATCGAGTGCGACAGCCGTCGCGCATTCGATCGCGGCCGAGGAGCTGAGGCCCGCACCGAACGGGACGCACGAGTCGACGGCGATCTGGAAGCCGGGTACATCCAAACCCTCCTCCACCATCGCCCAGGCGACTCCGGCGACGTAGGCCGGCCAGCCCGCCACTTCGTGCGTGGTGCCTGCGCGGCCGACGGTATCGAGGTCGACGGTCCGGGTGCCGGACCCCTGCGCGCTCACGAGCACGGCCGTCCGATCAGGTCGAGGGGAGAGTGCGACGAAAGTGCAGTGCGGAAGGGCGAGCGGCAGGCAGAGTCCGTCGTTGTAGTCGGTGTGCTCGCCGATGAGGTTGACCCGGCCGGGGGCTGCCCAGACGCCGGCGGGACGGTCTCCGAACGTCGCGGCGAACAGCTCCTGTGCGCGGTGGGCACCCTCGGCGGCGGTCCAAGCGGGCAGCACGTCGGTCATCGTTCCGACCTCCTCGCGTCAGTGGAGAGCACGGCGACGCCGTGCGGGGCCAGGAGTCGACCGACGACGGGGAGCGGAGGGCGGGGATGAACTGGGTCCCCGGGCATCTCGCTGATGTCGACGGCAGACGCCGTTCGGTTGATGAGGAACGTCCAGTCGTGCTCGCCGTCGGTCCGCACAGTCGCCTCGATCGCGCTCCGCAGCGCAGGGGGAAGCGGGCTGGTCACGCCGGCGCGGGCGGTGAGGTCGCGGAGCAGCGGTTGGAGGTGTTCCGGGGTGAGCCGGGTGGAGACGTAGGTGGCCGAGCCGAGACCGTGGGTGCGCCGGGTGATGGCGGGTCTCCCGGTGAGCGTGCCGCCGGCGTACCTGACGAGCACCTCGGTCGTCGGGTCGGTGAGGTCTAGCGGCTCGGACCACAACGTGCCCGTGGTGCCGTCGTCGAGAGGGATCGACTCCCCCGGCAGCCGAGGCGCGAACTCCTCCACCCTGATGCCGAGCAGGTCACGTAGGGCGCCCGGGTACCCGCCGAGGTGGACGTGGTCGTTCTCATCGACGACGCCCGAGAGGAAGGTGGTGACGAGGTGGCCACCCTCGGCCACCCAGTCGGCGAGCCGGGACGCGAGGCTCGTGGGGACCACGTGCAGCAGCGGAGCGATCACGACCCTGTACGGGGCCAGGTCTGACGCCACCGGGAGGACGTCGGCGCGGAGGCCGAGGTCGAGAAGAGCGGTGTACCAGGCGAGGACCTCCTCGCGGTAGCGCAGCTCCGTCGTGGGGTGTGCGGGACCGTCGAGCGCCCACCAGGATTCCCAGTCGAACAGGATCGCGATGTCCGCCGGCCGGCGGAGGGTCCCGGCGATCGGCGCCAAGGCCCGCAAGGTGTCCCCGAGCGTGACGACGTCGCGGAACACCCGCGAATCGCGGCCGGCGTGGGGCACCATCGCGGAGTGGTACTTCTCGGCCCCGGCGGACGATTGGCGCCACTGGAAGAAGCAGACGGCGTCGGCGCCGTGGGCGACATGGGTGAGGGAGTCGCGGGCCAGTTCGCCGGGCTTCTTCGCGAGGTTGATGGGTTGCCAGTTCACCGCCGAGGTGGAGTGCTCCATCAGGAACCACGGGGCACCTCCGGCGAGGTTGCCCGTGAGGTTGGCGGAGAAGGACAGTTCGTCGCGGTCGTGCGGGCCGGGGATGACGTAGTGGTCGTTGGAGACGAAATCGACCTCGGACGCCCAGTCCGCGTAGTCCAGCGCGTTGGTGGTGCCCATGACCATGAAGTTCGTGGTGACAGGGATGCCGGGGGTCAGTCGCTGCAGGATGTCGCGCTCGGCGCGGAGGTGGCCCTTGAGGGCGTCGGAGGAGAAGCGCTTGAAGTCGAGGACCTGGGTGGGGTTCGGGATCGTCGCCGCCAAGCGGGGCGGAAGGATCTCGGTGAAGTCGCCATAGCGCTGGGACCAGAACGCGGTCCCCCACGCATGGTTGAGGGTGTCGATCGAGCCGTACCGGGACTGGAGCCAGTGGCGGAAGGCGGTGGCGGCGTCGTCGGAGTAGTCGTAAGCGTTGTGGCAGCCGAGCTCGTTGTTGACGTGCCACGCCACCAGGGCGGGGTGGTCGGCGTAACGCTCCGCCAGCGCGGTCACCAGCCGGAGGGCGTGGTCGCGGAAGATGGGCGACGTCGGCCGCCAGTGCTGGCGGGACCCCGGCCAGATGGTCTCACCCGCCGATCCGACCGGCAGGATCTCCGGGTGGTTGGTGGTCAACCATGGGGGTGGTGAGGCGGTCGCCGTGGCGAGGTCCACCGTGATCCCGCCCGCGTGCAGCAGATCCATCACCTCGTCGAGCCACTCGAAGTCCCACCGGTCCGGCTCTGGTTGGAGCCGCGCCCAGGAGAAGATCGCCAGTGACACGATGGTCACGCCGGCCTCCCGCATGAGGGCGACGTCCTCGTCCCACACCTCGCGGGGCCACTGGTCCGGGTTGTAGTCGGCGCCGAACTCGAGCCGGGCCGCCGAGCCGGCGGGTCGTGGCAGCCAGCGGTGGGGGCGACGGGCAGCGGTCACGGTGAACTCCTGGTGTGGGAACGAGTGAGCGACGGTGGCGTACGGGAGTGGTGGGGGGGGGTGGGGGGGGGGTGGGGGGGCCCGGGGGGGGGGGCCCCCCCCCCCCCCCCACCACTGCGGGAGTTACTCGAACAGTGCGTTGACCTGCTGGTTCGCTTCGGTGTACACGTCAGCGTCACGCTGGAAGAGCAGGAACTGCTCACCAGCGGCCTGCATGATCGCGGTCAGCTCGGCGAAGTTGTCCGCAATTGGCGCGAGGTGGGTGGTGCCCTCCTCGACGTGGACGGTGAACGGCGTGATGTCATAACCCTTCTCGGAGAAGGATTCGACGGCGAGGTCCAGTGAGGACTTCACGGCGGGGAAGACGACGGCCTGACCGGCCACGATGTCCTGGCACTCGGCCGAGCCAAGGAACTTGACCCACTCCCAGGCGTTCTCCTGGTTGTCGCTCCCGATCCAGATGGAGTCTGCGAGTCCGTTGAAGAGGCTGGCGCGCTCGCCGGTGGGGCCGACCGGCGTGGGTGCGAGGGCGGTCTCGACACCCTGCAGGGTCATGTAGGCGTTGGTGTTCCAGCTGCCCTCGGTGACCATGGCGTACTTGCCGGCGCCGTAGGACTCCTGGAGGGAGACGCCCGAGGAGGCGATCTCGAGGGTGGGCATGTAGCCCTTCTCGATCAGTGAACGCCACCACTCCATGGTCTCGGTGAACTCGGTGTCGCCGTAGTTCCACTCGGTGCCCCACGGGTTCTGGTTCGAGTACTGGAACCCGTTGGACATCGCGTAGTGCGCCCACTCGGTCTGGCCGAAGCCTCCACCGGCGCCGGCGAGGCCGAGGCCGTACACCGCGACGTTGTCCTTGTCGAAGCCGGGCTCGTTGCCGCGGACGCCGTTCTCGTCCACGGTGAGGGCGGCGATGACCTCCTCGTACGTGCCACCGTCCTCCGGGTTCCACTCGAGGCTGGCCATCTGCTCGGGCGTGACGCCGGCTTCCTCCGTCATTGTGGTGTTGTAGAAGATGGCGATGGTGTCCCAGTCCTTCGGCAGCCCGTAGCGGGCCCCCTCCTGGTCGACCCAGAGGTCGGCGAGGCCGTCCTGGTAGATCGAGAGGTCAACGCCGTCGCGCTCGATGAGTTCGGTGAGGTCGAGGAGCTGGCCCTGAGCTGCGAACTGTGGGTACTGCGAGACGTGGTCGGTGAACACGTCCGGGGCGTTGCCGGCCACGAAGTTGTTGGTCAATCCGCTCCAGTAGTCGTCCCAGCCGTACTGCTCGATCTCCACCTCGATGCCGGAGGTCTCGGTGAAGGTGTCTGCGCACATCTGGTAGGCGGGCAACTGGTTGGCGTCCCAGAGCCAGTAGCTGACGGCCTCGCCACTGGCGGAGCCGCCGCCGGTGGAGTCGCCGCCCCCGGTGGAGCCGCCGTCGTCGGATGAGCCGCCGCAGGCGGCCAGGAGGAGGGAGGTGGCGGCGAGGCCGGCCACCGCCGTGATGCGTCGTGACATGTGTCTACCTTTCGGTTGTGGTGGTGGGGTGCACGGGTGGCCGTGCGATCGACGGCGGTGCCGCCGGGGGTCTCATTTGATTCCGGAGAAGCCGATCGAGTTGACGATCCGCTTGCCGAGGAAGGCGTACAGGACGAGGATCGGCAGCGCCGCGATGAGGGTGGCGGCCATGAGGCCGGCCCAGTCGGGGCTGCCTTGGGGGGTCTGCGATCGGAAGATGCCGAGAGCGACGGTGAGGACTCGGACGGATTCGTCCTTGGCCACGAGGAGAGGCCAGAAGTAGTCGTTCCAGCTGGTGATGTAGGTGAGGAGGGCCAGGGTCGAGATGGGCGCCGCAGCCATGGGCATGATGATGCGGAGGAACACCCGGAACCGGCCGGCGCCGTCGATCATGGCGGCCTCCTCGATCTCCTTGGGGATGCCGAGGAAGAACTGGCGGAGGAAGAAGACCGAGAACGGTGTCATGAACAGCGTCGGCAGGATGATGGCCATGTACGTGTCCAGCAGCCCGAGCTCGCGCATGAGGACGAAGTTGGGCAGCGTGGTGAAGATGCCGGGGACCATCAGGGCCGCGAGGAAGGCGAAGAAGAGCTTGTCCCGGCCGGGCCACTGCAGCCGGGCGAACGCGTAGGCCGCTAGCGCGCAGAAGAACACCTGCCCGATGGTCGTCGAGGTGGCGACGATGAGGGAGTTGCGCAGGAACAGCCAGAAGTTGACCGATGCGCCGGAGCCGCCCTGCGCGATCGCCTCGGCCGTGGTCGCGAGGCCGAGGACGCGTTCGAAGGCGCCGAAGGTGAAGTCCGCGGGCAGGAGGCTCGTGGAGTTCGCGGCGAGGGCCTTCGTGTTGGACAGGGCGGTACGCAGGATCCAGTAGAAGGGGAACAGAGTGATCAGGACGGCGATCCAGAGGCTCGCCCACGCCAGGAAGCGGCCTATGCCGAAGGGCTTTCGGGCTTCCTTCTGGACGGGGACAGGCGTGGGGTCGGTGACGATTGCGGTGCGGGATGGTGTGGCGCTCATGGTGCGTTCCTCTCAGGCGAGATCGGACTCGCCGGCGCGCAGGAGCTTGATCTGCACGATGGCCACGGCGGCGAGGATGACGAACAGGAAGACGGAGATCGCCGAGGCGTACCCGAACTCGAACCGGACGAAGGCCAGTTCGTAGATGTAGTAGTAGATGACGCGGGTGGCGTTGACCGGGCCACCCTGGGTCGTGACGGAGACGGTGTCGAAGATCTGGAATGACCCGGTCACCGTGATCACGAGCACCATCGCGAGCACTGGGCGGAGCAGGGGAACGGTGATCTTGAAGAAGGACCGCACCTCCCCGGCGCCATCGAGGGAGGCTGCCTCGTAGACCTCCGGGGGGATCGTCTGGAGGCCGGCGAAGATGAGGAGCGCCGTGTAGCCCATGTGGCGCCACACATTGATGAGGGCGATCGTGGGCAGTGCCCAGGCGGAGTCCCCGAAGAAGGCGATCCTGTCGACCCCCATCCAGTCCAGCATCACGTTGACGATGCCGATCTGGTAGTCGAGCATCCAGAACCATACGAGAGCCACGATCACGTTGGCGATGAGGTAGGGCAGCAGCAGCAGCCCACGGATCGTCATCGACTTCGTGAGGCGGTGCATGAGGACGGCGAGCCCGATCGCGACGATGGTCTGCAGGCCGATGTTGATGAGCACGTACTGGAGGGTGACCCAGAGCGCGTTCCAGACGAGTGGGTCATCGAACATTCGCTGGTAGTTCTCGAGGCCCACCATGTTGGGCTCGCTCAGGACCTTGAAGTCGGTGAAGGAGTAGTAGAAGCCGCGGATGGTGGGGTAGACGTAGAAGACAAGGAAGCCGATCGTCGCAGGTGCCACGAAGGCGAGCGCGATCTTGAGGTCGCCGATCCGCCTCCTGCGCTTCCCTCCTTCCGTGCGAGTGGTGACGGGTGCCGTGGCTGTGCTCATGCTCGATCTCCCTCGGTGGTTGGTACGCGGACGGCGTGGATGATGACGGAGTGCTCGGGGAACTGAGCGGGGGCCTGGATGCCGATGACGCCGAGGACCCTCCCGCTGAGTTGGGGCGGCGAGTCCCACCAGGGGACAGTGGAGCGCTTCGGGCCGAAGCGGGGCAGCTCAGGGGCGGGCAACGTCTCGAGCCGGTAGCGAGCCTGCGGGTCGAGGCCCGGGAGGCGGACCGGACCCGGGGGGGACCACACCGATGTGCCGAGCGCAACGATCGCGTACAGTGCCTCCGACTGGTCCCCAGCCACGACTCCGTGCACGTCGAGGGCCGGGTCAGGCGAGTCGGTACGTACCACTCGGCCGTGATGGAGCAGGCCGCGGAAGCGCTTGTGCAGCGCGATCCACTCGGCGAGCTCCGCGCGCTCTGCCGCGGTCGCGGATACGAGGTCCCATTCGATGCCGAAGTGGCCGAAGAACGCGGTGGCGGACCGGAACGAGAGATCGTGCGTGCGGGCGGTGGTGTGGGACCGGGGCGAGCTGACGTGCGATCCCATCATCTCGGGTGGCACGAGCAAGCCCGTCCAGCGCTCGATCTGTTGCCGCTCGAGAGCGTCGATGCAGTCGCTCGCCCAGATGCGGTCCGTCCGCTCGAGAATCCCGAGGTCGACCCGCGCCCCGCCGGAGGAACAGGACTCGATCTCCAGGCCGGGGTGTCGTTCCTTCAGCTCGTCGATCAGGCGGTACAGAGCTGCTGTCTGGTCGTGGACTCCGGCTCGGCCGGTGCTCGTCCGGCCGGGCTCCACGAGGTCCCGGTTGTGGTCCCACTTGATGTAGTCGATCCCGAGATCCGCGACTAGTGAGCTGATGCGGTCGAGGATGTAGGAGTAGGCATCCGGCTCGGCGAGGTCGAGCACCTGCTGGAAGCGGGCCTCGGGCGGAAGTCGGTCTCCGGTGGACAGTATCCAGTCCGGGTGCTCTCGGGCCAGATTCGAGTCCGGGTTGACCATCTCGGGCTCGAACCAGAGCCCGAACTGCATCCCACGGGAGCGCACGTGCTCGGCGAGCGGCGCCAGACCGTTGGGCCACACAGCAGGGTCGACGTACCAGTCGCCGAGGCCGGCGCTGTCATCGCGCCGACCGAGGAACCAGCCGTCGTCGAGGACGAACCGCTCGACGCCTACTTCAGCGCCCGCGTCGACAAGCGCCTTGAGCCTGTCGAGGCGGTGATCGAAGTACACGGCCTCCCATGAGTTCATGACGACGGGACGGTCCGAGCTGGGGTGCTGGGGGCGGGAGCGGAAGTAGTCGTGGAAGCGGGCGGACAGCTCGTTCAGTCCATTGCCGTGGCTGCCGTAGAGCCACGGGGACGTGTAGGACTCGCCGGGCTCGAGGTGACCCTCCCCCGGGAGGAGGAGCTCGCCCCCACCCATCAGTCCCTCTCCACTGTTGACGCGCTCAGCGAGCGTGCGGTGGTTGCCGCTCCATGCGACGTGCACGCCCCAGACCTCGCCAGACTCCCAGTCGAAGCCGGGCGTGCCGGCCAGCATCAGCACAGTGGCGTCAGCCCCGGTACGGCCACGGCGACCCTCGCGCACATGCGTACCCAAGGTGAACTCGTGGCGCTGCGGCGAACGTTCGCGCATGTGGCGCCCGGTGAAGTCGAGGATCTCGCGGGCCCGAGTGGGCACCGGCAGCAGCGGCATCAGGGAGTCAACCGTGTACGGCTCAGTGGCGGAAAGGTTCGTCACCGTCGCGCGGATTCGCAGCAGGCCTGAGGGCAGCAGTTCCAGCTCGACGACCAGTCCCATCTCGGCGACGTCGTCGCGAGCCTCCACGTGGAGCGCCGCTCCTGCTTGGCGGACGGACGTCACGGTGAGCAGTGGCGAGAAGTCTCTGCCCTGTCGGTGACCTGAGAGGCCCGGGGTCCCCAACCAGCCCAAGGATTGTTCGGGCAGGACGCTGACAGGCACCAGGTCGTCGAGCACCGAGGAGACTACCTGCGGGGTGAGCGCGAATGCGACCGCTGCGAGATCATCGACGTCGCCAAGGTCGTGCCCCCAGTGGAGGATCCTCGGCAGACCCGAGGTGTCGAGAAGAACTGATACCCCTCCATGGCGGAGGTGAAGGAGCTGTTCGGAGACCTTCGTTGGATGTGTCATGTGACTCCCTAAGTGGTGCGCCCTTGCACTACATAATGTTGCTGTAGAATTAAGTGTCCTGTCAAGAGTGAGCTGGCACACAGACTAGCGGGCACTGAGCGCCGGAAGTGAGAGATGAGTCATGATCTTGGCTTCACTGTGGTAACAATGTGGGGATTGCGCTGCGCGAGATAATGAGGCGGCGGAGGCGGAGGACGGAAGGGGTGGCCAGTTGGGCGTGACGTGGACTCCGCTCAGCGGAAGAGCTCAAGACATCGCGCTTGAGGTACTGCTGGCCGGCCCGCTGACCAGACTGGAACTGGCGGATCGGTTGGATCTCTCTGCCGGGAGCCTGACCCGGCTGACGAAGCCGCTTCTTGCGGAAGGTTTCCTCATCGAGCGTGACGAACCGGTCGGCAACGGTCAGAGGATGGGACGGCCGCAGCGTCCCCTCGACGTGCCGGCGGGCGCCTTTCACTTCGTGGGCGTCAAGGTGACGTCCACGCGCCTGTTCGGGGTGGTGACGACACTCAAGGCGGAGATCGTCCACGCGACGGACGTGGCGATCGATTCGAAGGATCCAGGCCACATCGTCGCCGGCATCGCAGCCCTCGTGCGTGACCTCACCCGTCAGGTGGGACACGTCGAGGCGGTCGGCGTTACGGTCGGAGGCGAGGTGAGGGACCGCCGCACGGTGGTCTTCTCCCACATCCTCGGATGGCGACACGTTCCCCTTGCGGATCTCATTGCAGAGGCGACCGGATTGCCCACCGTGGTCGACAACGACATCACCGGGCTCACGGAGTCGGAGAGTTGGTTCGGGGAGGGGCGTGGGCTTGAGCAGTTCGCACTCGTGACGATCGGCGCTGGCATCGGCTACAGCTACGTCGTTCGACGTCACCAGGTGTCGTTGACTGACGCAGGTCTTGGCGCTGCGAGCCATCTTCCTTTGGACCCCACTGGGCCGGTGTGCCGGCTCGGGCATCGTGGCTGCGCTCTCGCGTGGCTCTCATCCGGGAGCATCGCAGGGACGGTTTCGACCGCGCTGGGACGGACCGTGACCTACCAGCAGGCGCTCGATTTGGCAGAGCAGCACGACCCTGCGGCTGCGCGAATCGTCGGGGACTCCGCCCGGCAGCTCGGCGTCCTGATCAGCATGGTCGCGTCGCTCACCATGCCGGAGGCAGTGCTGCTCGGTGGGGAAGGAGTCCGCCTCGCGACGGTGGGCAAACACGAGATGGAGGAGGGGATCACCAAGTACCGCGATCCGCAGGCGAGCGCAATCGACATCCGCCTTCGGCCGTCAGACTTCACCGAATGGGCACGGGGCGCCGCGGTCGTGGCGATCCAGGACCGTGTCCTCGGCCGGGTCTGAGCCCTCGGGATCTACAACCGCCCCGGGACGAGCACGTTCGTGGGTGGGATCGGGGACGTAGGATTGCGCGGCCGTCCCAGTCAGTGCTGCAGGAGGACCCTCCACAGTGCGCGGAATGGGTGCCACCTCAAGGAGCCGTGAGGTCGCCGGTAGCAGTTTCGGTAGCAGTTCCTTCTTGTTCGTGGGCGTCGGCGAACGTCGATCGTTGTCGGGACACCCTCGGCGACCTGCACAGATGGACGTCGGCCGACACCCGTCGACAGGGGTCAACGCAATTGGAAAGCGTGTTGGGTGCAAGCCCTCGGGGGTTCGAATCCCCCATCCTCCGCCATCAGATCGGGCCCGTGACCTGCGGTGATGCAGGAGACGGGCCTCTTGGCTGTCGTGGTTTGATGAGGACTTGGAACAAGCGGTTGCAGTTGCGGTTGCAGTTGCAGTAGGCGTGTGTCGTCGCAAGCGGGTTGGCCGACACGTCCACCGGCATCGCCCGTGTCGGCACTGGCCCCCAGATCACGCGGACGCCAAGAGCGGACCAGCGCCCTTCAAGGCCGCCGAGCGAGTGGACTCAGTGGCGACCAGCGGTCCGTCATCGTCGACGGAGAAATCGTGCAACAGGCTGTTGCGCAACTGCCTCCGGCCACTGCTTCCCGACGGACCGCGCGTAGGACAGTTCCGCCGGGAGCATCCCCGCATCGCCGGGAACGTCTCGCGCAGGTCCGCGGAATGCAGGGAGGACGTCGGCTCCCCCACCCCTCGGCCTCGGGCGCCTCAGGCGACCCGTGCCACGGTCCAGGATTGCAGCTTCGTACTACGCCGTCATACACTGACGTTCATGGGTGAGGACCTCATCTGGGACGCCGACTCCACCGCCTACATCCGCTCGCGCCCGGACCGCTATCCCGGCGGGCAGGCGATCGAACCGGAGTGGACGCAGGAGGCGCTCGACGACGTCAACCTGATCGCGTTCGAGCCGGACCCGAAGTCGCGGATGGGTGCCTCACGGTTCATCGGTCGCTCGGCAGGGGCCGGTCGGGTGCTGGTGGTGATCGCGTTCAGGGACGCTGACGGCGACCTCCACGGCATCAACGCATGGCCCGCCACCGGGGCCGACCTGACGTTCTACCTCGAAGGAGTCACTGATGGCGAAGACGATTGATCCAGGGCTGGCGGCCCGTCTGCGGGTGGAGTCCGAGCAGAACAAGGAAGCTCCGTTCCCACCAGGGGTTGCTCCGACCCGGCCGAACAGGTTGCGGTCCAAGGTGTACTCGGTGCGGCTGAGCGCGGAGGAACAGGCTCGGGTGCAACGCGTCGCCGACGCGAAGCACCTACCGGCGTCCACCTTGGTGCGCTCGTGGATCCTGGAGCGCCTGGACCAGGAGAAGTCCGCCTGAGAACACGCTTCGCCCGATCAAGCCCGCGGCTCGGATTGGTGCGACCACAGCCCCCGACCGGTTGCAGTTGCGGTTGCAGTTCCTCCGTGTTCGCGGACGTCGGGGAGCGTCGGTCCTTGTCGGCCGACCGGTGTTGACCTGCGCAGATGGACGTCGGCCGACACCCACGGACACCGGAACACGCAATTGGAAAGCGTGTTGGGTGCAAGCCCTCGGGGGTTCGAATCCCCCATCCTCCGCCATGAGAACGGGCCCGTGACCTGCGGTGATGCAAGAGAGGCGCCCTTCGGCCGTCCTGGCTGGGTGGCAGCCTGCAACAACCGGTTGCAGTTGCGGTTGCAGTTGCAGAAGGCGTGTGTTGTCACACGTTTGCGGCCCACGACGACAGTAGGGACCCTCGCGGTTCGTCCGCGCCGTCGAACCGGGCGCTGGCGGCATCCGCACCGATGAGCGCTCGCGGGTTACGGCTACGTCTCAACGATCTCGACGCTGCAGCCGGCCCAACCCCAGGCGCGAGAGACGTCGTCGATGACTTGTTCGCGCGCATCCTCCGGGTCTTCGCGCCGCGGTCGGAGTCCAGCTGGAGGCGACGCCAGACTCCAGGGATCCGACTCCACGAGAGGCGAGACACACCAGACGCCACCGGCTCTCACGTGCCGGGAACCGGCGCCTGAACCACGCGCTGCACATGCCTCGGAATCAAGACACCCTCGACCCATCCGCGGCGCAGGCAAGAGCGCACGGCACAGCGCACGACACCCGACCGGCTACCCACGCGTCCGGCGGTCGTACTTCTCGGCGAGGGCCCGGATGGACTGCGCGAGCTCGTTGCTGAGCCCGTTCTCCGGCATGCGCCACGACCAGTTGCCGACGAACACCGAGGGGTCGTTCATCCGGGCGCGGTCATCGAGGACGAGGAGGTCCTGAATCGGGAGGACGGCGACGTCCGCCCGCGAGCCCATGACGGCCTCGATGAGCGACCAGACCGCGCGGCCCTCGTCGGCCGACGGCTCGAACTGGTAGTACGCGGCGACCTGGCGGCGCATGTCCTCGTCGAGCTCAGCCCACCATCCGGCGGCGGTCTGGTTGTCGTGAGTGCCGGTGTAGGCGATGCACTCGCGCGGGAAGGTGTGCGGCTGGTGCGGGTTGTCCGGCGTCCCGTCGAACCCGAACTGCAGGATCCGCATGCCGAAAAGACCGTTGTCGTCGCGGAGCGCGTAGACGTCCTCGTCGAGGGTGCCGAGGTCCTCCGCGACGAACGGTAGGCCGGGGAACTCCCGCTTCAGGACGTCGAAGAACCCTTGGCCGGGGCCGGGCACCCAGCGACCGCCGCGGGCGTCCTCGGCGTCGGCGGGCACCTCCCAGTAGGCGGACAGGGCGCGGAAGTGGTCGATGCGCACGATGTCGGAGAGCTCGACGCACCGGCGCAGGCGCTCCACCCACCAGGTGAAGCCGTCCTGCGCCATGATGTCCCACCGGTACAAGGGGTTGCCCCACAGCTGGCCGGTCTCGCTGAAGTAGTCCGGCGGCACACCCGACTGGGCGGTGAGGTGGCCGACCTGGTCAAGATGGAACTGCGCCTGGTTCAGCCAGACGTCCGCAGAGTCGTGGTTGACGTAGATGGGCAGATCGCCGAGCACCTTCAGGCCCCTGTCGTTGGCGAAGCCCTTGATCCGGGCCCACTGAAGGTCCACGAAGAAGAGCACCACCTCCCACACCGCGATGCGGTGCGCCAACGCCTCGCGGGACTCGCGGATCGCGTCCACCTCACGGGAGCGCAGCGGGACGGGCCACTGCCACCACGGGGTCTCATCGTGCTCCCCCTTCAGGGCGAAGAAGTGCGCGGTGTCCGCGAGCCAGGCCTGCTGCGCGCGGAAGCGCGTGAACTGTTCGCGCCAGGGGTGGGCCGGGCTAGACAGGAACGTCTCGGCCGCGGAAAGGAGCTGCGGGAGCTTCGTCGTGGGCAGCTCGGAGAACGGCACGGCGTCGTCAACGACGTGGCCGTGCAGCTTCGGGTCAGGCAGGAGCCCATGCGCCGACAGGTGCGGGAGGTCGACCAGCCAGGGGTTGCCCGCGAATGTCGAGTAGCTGAAGTAGGGCGAGTCGTGCTGCCCGTTCAGCGTGAGCGGGAGGATCTGCCAGATGCCCGCACCGGTCAGGGAGAGCCAGTCGACGAACCGCAGGGCCTCCTCGCCCAGGGTGCCGATGTCGTCACGCCCGAAGAGGCTTGAGGGGTGCAGGAGGACGCCAAACGTCCGGCCTCCGAACGGCGATGTCATGAGACCCAGTGTCCCAGCGGCGTCGGCCTTCGGGGGAGGTTTCGGCGAGGCAGCCTGCAACGGCCGCCGCACGACTACCACCGGGATCCCGGAGCCATCTGCGCCTAGCGCCCGATTGCTTCGAGAGGGGTTGAGGAAGACGACGGCCGCACCAGGAGTCAACCGCCCGCTGTGACCGCCTTACATATCCCGCGGCCGATCAGTTCAGCGCCACGGGGCCTCTTTCGCACGCGTACCCCTCCACGGCGCGTCCCCCGCGGGCGCCAGCAGCCGCTCGGCTCCGGACCGGTTGCAGTTTCGGTTGCAGTTCCTTCCTGTTCATGGGCGTCGATCGCCGTCGGTCGTTATCGGCCACCGGTTTTAGCCTGCACAGATGGACGTTGGTCGACCCCCGTGAACACCGGAACACGCAATTGGAAAGCGTGTTGGGTGCAAGCCCTCGGGGGTTCGAATCCCCCATCCTCCGCCATGAGTACGGGCCCGCGACCTGCGGTTATGCAGGAGACGGGCCTGTCTGTTGTCTCCGATGCAACGATACTTGAAACGGCGGTAGCGTTTGCGGTTGCAGTTGCATGAAGCGCGGTTGTCACAAGCGTGTTGGCCGGCGCCCGCGATGTCGCCCTGGCTACGCCCAGCCGAGTTGTCTCCGACGCGATCCCGGCGATCACGACAGTCGCCACGACAACTATGCCCACGATCGCGTCCAGGTCACCGCCCTCCCACGCGCGCTGGTCCTCTCGGGTGGGGGCTCCGCGTGGGTCCGTCGCCTCTCCGCTGAGGCCGGTCTCGGCGAAGCAGGAGCAAGGTCGCGGGTGTCCCGACACACTGGTGAGTATGAGATTCCTTGTCCTGACGGCGGCCGCGCTCCTTCTCGCCGGGTGCAGCAGCACCACCGACCAATCTCCGACGGCATCCTCCCCTGAGGGGGCAACGGCGACCCCGGGTGTTCCGTCCCCCACCACTTCGGATACCGCGACCTCTCCTGCGGCGCCCCGCGAGTTGGCGATCCCCGCGTTGCCGGGAGAGATCGCCCGGTCCGTGTTCGGCGTTGACCAGGCGGACGTCGTCTCGGGCGATGCGGTGGAGGGCTTGACCCTGGAAGCCCGGGTGGCCTGCCTCGACCCGGAGAAGGGTGCCGCGTGGTTCGAGGTGCTGGACGCCCGCGTCGACAGCACCGGGGAACTGAACAGTGTCATGAGCGGACGGCTGGAGTGCGACGGCACCGAGATTATCGTCGCCACCACGGCACCGTTCTCCGGGCCCCTGCAGATCACATTCCGGCAGGTGCCCCCCAGCGCTGTGGAGGGCTACGCGATCCTGACCAACGACTGATCGCCCGGGTGGGCGTAGACCCCGCGAGCCTCGCGCAGGTCGCTTTCGCCTCCCTGAGCTCCGTTACAGTCGAGTTGACCGAAGGGAGCAAGAAGAGATGCCGAAACGTGTGACCGCGCGAGGATTGTTCTGGACCGGGGTGTGGTGCGTCCTCGGTGCGGCCTTGGTGACCGTGGCCGGCCCGGCCTTCCTGTCGAATCAGGCGAGTATCGTTGGCGGCGGGTTGGGGCTACAGGTCGTCTCCTTCATCTTCTCCTACGCGGTGGTCGTGGCCCGCGACTTCGGGATCCTGGCGATCGTGGCGGCACTGGCCCTGCGGGTCCTAGACGGCCGTCCGACCGACGGCGCTGTCACCACCGTCGAGTCCCT
>CALMKG010000260.1 GCA_937867175.1 uncultured Propionibacterium sp.
GCGACGCCGAGATCGACGCGGTGGTGAGCCCGTGCCGGGTCGGCGTGACTCAGGTACCACCCGGCCTCACCCACCACGTCGTACGGCTCCTCGACACCGACGCCGCCGACAACCCCAACATCGAGTTCGTGATCGACGACGCCGCACGGACCGTCCTGTCGCTGCGCGAGGAGGGCAAACGCGTGTTCTTGCACTGCGTGGCCGCCCACAGCCGCACCCCGACCGTCGCTGTGCGGGTGGCCATGCTTGCCGGCGCCTCGCTCAACGACGCGACCCGGGCGGTACTCGGCGCGCTCCCGATGGCCCAGCCCCGATCCTTCCTGCGCGAGGCCCTCGAACGGCTGGCCGAGCGAGACGGTTCTGTCGGAGGTCCCAGCGACAATGATCGAGACAAGAGAAGGGTCGAGCGATGAGCGAGAGTCGATTCGACAACGCGGTACAGGCCGCCTGGGGGAACTTCGAGACACGACTGTCAGTCTCGCTCGAGGCCCTGGGCGACGGGTCGATGGTGATCGACGTGGAGGCCGAGACCTCCGGGGAGGGCTCCGCGCCGTACATTCAGGTCGCCGGCGACGGTTGCCTCGTCAGGGGCGAGGTGTCTGGCAACAGGTTCCTCGACCGGGCCTGCCGGCTCGACGCGGTGCAGCGACGGGGACTGGTGGCACTGGGCTGGAAACGCCCCGACGACCAACACCCCAACTGGTGGGTCGAGCTAGAGCGGGATCGGCTCGAGGTACTGCAGACCATGGTCCTAGGCGCGCTCCGACAGGTGCTCGGAGTGATGCACCCGAAGTTCCTGGGCTGGGATGACCCCGGCGACGCCGGACAGACCGTAGCCGCGGCCAGGTGCGAGGTCGGCTTCCCGACCACCCGTGAAGAGCTGCGGGCGATGGTCAAGGCAACCGTCGCTGACCACCTCGGCACCAGCGAGGTCACCACCGACGCTGACGGCGACATCCCGATCCGGGCGAGGAAGATCCCGCTCTGGGTGAGGGTGCTCGATGACGGAGCGACCGTGCGCATCTTCAGCCACGTGGTCGTGAGCGTGTTGAGCACCCGGCAGGCGAGGATCGAGGCGGACATCCTCAACCGACGACACCGACAGCTGAAGTTCATGGTCCAAGACCGGCGGGTCGTCGCGGCGATCGACCTGCACATGGCGCCCTTCGTGGCACGGCACCTGCGCGACATGCTCGACTACGCAGACACGGCGCTGAACGACGTCGCGGACGACCTGGTCCTCCGGACGAGCGGCCGGCTGTTCTTCACCAGCCGCCCAGGCCGACCGGACCGGCGTACGGCATGACCACTCGAACCGTGGCGAAGCCCAACATCTTCGTGATCGAGCAGCGACGCCGGCAGATCGCCTGGAAGGCGGCCACCGACACGCTGCCCGCCGCCGCGAAGGTTCCCGCTGCCTACACCCGCGGACCGGCCGACGTCATGCTGCCGTTCTGCCTGCCGGCCGACTTCGCCGCCCACAACCTGCTCCCAACTGTGCGTGCACCGATGTTGGCGCTCTTCACCGAGCTCGGAATCCCGTGGCACGACGGTGTCGCAGGAGGCCCGTCGGGACACCTGCTCTCCTCTCAGGTCCAGTGCGTCAACGCGTTGGGACGGATGGTCGAGGACGAGGAGCGGATCAAGCGCGCCTTCGGCCCTGTGCTCGACATCGTCGAGGTGCTGGAGATCGAGCCCGGCCGGCTGCTGACCTTCGAGTTCATCGGAGACTGCGACTACTTCAACGAAGGCGACGGCTCTGCTCGTCGGCGGGGCACACACTGCACCAGCGTGGATGGCGCGTTCCGGTACCGGACCAGTCGCGGAACCGTCGAGCTCGCGCTGGTCGAGTGGAAGTACACCGAGTCCTACCCCGATGCACGGGACCACTCGACCAAGCTCAACACCCGCCGCGGCCGCTACCTCAAGGATTACGAGGCCGAGGACGGCCCGGTCGAGCCGTTGTTGGCCTTCGAGTTCGCCCAGGACGAGCCCTTCTACCAGCTCATCCGGCAGCAGCTTCTCGCCCACCGCCTCGAGCAGGACCCGGCGGAGCCCGCCCAGGTCGTGCGTGTCGTTCACGTGCTCGACCCGCGCAACCAGGCCTACCAGGAGTCCCTTGTCCGGCCGGAGCACAGAGCCCTGGGCGCAACCGTCGACGATGTATGGCGTCGCATCCTGCGGCGAACCGACCGGTTCGTGCATCTGGACCCCGTCGTATTTGTGGACCCGCAGGTCACCGACGACGAGTACGGGCTTCGTTACGGAGCCTGATGCCGGAGCCCGTCCCTGATGGCAGCGGTCGCCCGGACATCGTCCTCGTTGTAAGCGAGGATCCGGGTCCGCGCGGCGCTCGCCGCCGGCTCGTCTTCGGAGATCGCCTCGAGGTACCACAGCTGGGACAGCAGCCCGCTCGGCTCCTCGTCTCGCCACTGGAAGTCGAACACCGGAGCCACCTTCTTCAGGCCATGCCCGCTGACCGCGAAGTAGTGCTGTTGCATGACCGGCAGCAGGTCGACGAACACTCCGTCCAGGTCGCCGCTCGCCCCCGGCCCGAGGATCCGCTTGAGGTTTGAGATCTCGTGGGCGCTGTAGTGATAGACGCGCACGGTGCGGCCCTGGCTGCCAGCGCGTGCAATGAGGTCGCGCAGCCAGTCCAGGAACCGCTGCGCCAACCGGCGCTCCGCCTCCTCATCCAGCGGTCCCCAGCTCACGGTGGGCACGTAGACCGGGTCGGCGCCGCCATCACGGACGAGTGCGCCCCACAGGTAGACCCGACCCTCGGCGTCCTCGATGTCGAAGTCGACCTCGACCTCAGCGGCGGGCAGGTCGATCGGGCCCTCGGTCTGCCGCTCTAGCACCTCGCCGCGCACCACCATTCCGGCACGACGTACGGCGGCAACCAGTCGATCCATCGCCCGTGCGCCGAGGTGAGCTACCTCCGGCATATAGGCATCGCGAAAGGTGGCATCGGTGGTGTCGAGAGCGGCGAGCTCGTGGAGGGTCGACACACCGAGCTGGTCCAGCGCCCGCCATTCCCGGATGCTCAACCGCCCCGACTTGATGTGAGCGCTGGCTGTGTCACCGGCGACTCCGAGGCAGTAGTCGTACCAAGGGCAGTAGTCGCACTCATCGGTGAAGATCGGCTGCACCACCGGATCTGGGTCATCGGCCGCCCCTGTACGGCTCGCTGCGACGGTGGCGATCTCGTGGCGGATGCCGAACTCGAAGTCGTACCGCTCGAGCGCGGTGCGCTTGGCTTTGCCCTGCCGGCGGGAGAACGTCGCGAAGAGGGGGGTGTCCAGGTCGTACCAGACGAGGACATGCCCGCTGGGGTCCAGGTCGGGAAGGTCGTCACTGCCGATGATGAACCCGCGAGCTGGGGTCTCGGCGGGTGCCCGGCCGCATGCCTCGAGCATCCGCCAGTAGTGCGCCAGCTGGAGGTAGTCGTCGATGCGCTCGGCGGCCAGGGGAGCGAGGCCGGTTGCCTCACGCACCGAGGACGGGTCGGCCAGCGTCGAGTACCGCAGGGTGCCCGTCTTCCTGGGTGCGCAGTCTTGTGCGCCTTGACGTCGCCAGGCAGGTACGACGTGGCCTCGGCGCTGCTTCGCAGCAGCACGTCTGGGCGGCCTGTCCTGCCGGAGACGGTGTCGTCGGGGAGCCAGCCGCCCAGGATCAGCTCGACGCCCTCGTCGATGGCCGCCAGAGTCGCGTCGATGGCCGCCTGCTTGCCCTGGACAGCGGAAAGGTCTCGCCATCGGTCAGCGGACAGCGTCGTCCGCAGATGGTCGAAGATCGCTGCTTCGAACGCGCGGCCGTCGTCGAATCTCTTCTGGAGATCCTCGGGCGGCTGCCAGCTGGCCCTCTCAAGCGTCGGGTCGTGTTCGTTGTGAACACGGCGCTGGCAGCGCTTGGCGTCGTAGCCGGTGAGAATGACGCCCTTGGTCGTCCCCATCGTTCAAGGTCGCCCGTTGCTCGTGTCAGTTCGCGCCAGCGCCTCGATCGAGGAGATCGTGCGGCGCAACGCATCTCCGAGGGGGCCAGGCACTTTCGGTTGCAGCGCGGTGAGGAGCGAGCCGTAGTACCAGAGATGGTCGGCGGGGTCGGTCACCGTGAACCGTTGCCACAGAGCCGGGCCGACCGTTCGGAGGTCGGCCTCGATCGCACGAGCGTTGTGCAGCTTGTCGCACGCTGAGACCAGCGCTACCCGCTCGTCCACCTCGCCCAGATGGGCGAGGTACTGCTGCTTGCGTTCCCGCCAGGGGGCCTTAGTCTCACCGGCGTCGGTGTCAGCGAGGCTGTCGGAGAGCCCTTCGACCAGGCGGGCCACTTCGGGTCCGAACCGTTCGGCGATGTCGGCGATCCGGGCGGCACCGCCGTGGTCCTCGGCAACGTCGTGCAGGAGGGCTGCGGCCACCTGTTGGTCATCACCGCCATGTTCCATCACGAGCGCGGCGACGGACCAGAGGTGGGAAAGGTACGGGATGGCGGTGGCTTTGCGCAGGTCTTGGCGGTGTGCCTCCGCGGCGTAAGTAGCCGCGCCCATCACGAGGTCGAAGTCCTGCCATGGCGCCTCGCTGCTCCGAACCGCGCTACGCCGCGGCGGAGCGGCTGCCTCAGCCGCCGCCGGAAGGGTCTCCTCACGCGCGGTCGTCTCATGGTGCTGCGCACCCGCGTGCATGGCAGCTGACAGCTCGTGCCGCGAACCGTCGGGGAGCAGGAGGTGCCCCTCCTCCGACCCCCAATCCATGTAGGCGACCCAAGCGGTGCGCGATTCGCCGTAGCCGAGGACGTTCGTCGCCTCCCCGATGCCGTCCACCTG
>CALMKG010000261.1 GCA_937867175.1 uncultured Propionibacterium sp.
CCGGCACCTCTGTCTGATCCGTGCCCGCCTCATTCCCGGCACCGCCACCCTCGCCGGCACCGCCACCCTCGCCGGCACCGCCGTCGCGGTCTTGGGGGGCGTAGTGGGCTCCGCCGGTCGACTGGTCGTCCGGACTCTGCCGCTCAGGCCGATGCCTTCGATCGGCCTCGGGGGCGGGGTCGACGGTGCCGGTGCCCGGCAGCACCAGCACCTGGCCGGGGTAGATCAGGTCCGGGTCGTCGCCGATCACGTCCTTGTTTGCCTCGTACAGCTCCTGCCAGTTCTCGACGCCGGTCTCAGCGCTGATCCCGCTCAGGGTGTCCCCCGGCTCCACGACGGCCTCGGTCGGGTTCGCGGGATCGTGGTCGCCGGGCAGGTTGATCGCATCGGCGGGCAGCAGCAGGTCCCAACCGGGCTCGATGCTGCGTGGGTTGTTGAAGGTGCGTCCGTCGGGCATCACCCTCCCCTTGTTCAGCTCGGCGATCTCCTGCCACCGGAACCCGTCCCCCAGATGGGTCTCGGCCAGGCCCCACAAGGTGTCGCCTTTCTCGGACACGACCCGGGGTGTGCCGGCGCCGCGGGTGGCGGCGTCCGGCGTCGCCTCGACAGGGGTGGCGGCGGGACTGGTGTGCAGGTCGGCGCTCGGCGCGTGGTTGGTCACCTGGGCGACAGGTGCCAGTGGAGTGGCCGGGGCGGCGTTGGCAGTGGATGCATGTGAACCGAGCAGGGCCGTCGAGCTGACGCCGACCGCGAGCACGGTGTGGACCAGCATGCGAATGAACCGCTGCTGGCCACCCATGGCGATCGGCACCCGAGTGGCCGCGCCGTTCGGGTCACGGCGCAGCGCCGGTGGGATCTCCCACAGGGTGCAGAGCAGGAACTGCGCCCACACGAACCAGCCCAGCAGCGAGACGAGCCCCATGATGGCCGAGTTGCTCATCAGCGACAGCTCGTTGAGACCGCCGTCGGGCCACGGGTTGCCGACGGCGGCGATGAGTAGGGCGGGGAACCCGACGAGGAGGGCCAGCAGCAGCGCGAGGGCGCCGAGCCACTTGAGAAATCCGAGCATGGTGTTACTTCCTTCTTCTCCCGGGCGGCCTACGTGCGGTCGTTCAGGACGTCGCGGCCCAGCTGGACGGCTTCTGATGCCTCACGATTCCTGCGTACCAGAGTGCCTACCGGCTCCGGGTTCGCGACGGACCAGAACCCCGACATGGTCAGGGGTGTGATCCGAGCGGGGCCGGTGCGAGTGGAGGTGGTCGTCATGGCGTCCTTCACCGGGGTCTCCGCGGGCAGGATGGTCATGTCCCGAAAGGCAACAGCCCGCGGTGTGGATCGGACACAGGAGATGATCGCCGTCGTCATTCGGGCGGGGGGTTGCGTTCCTGCGTCGTGGGTGTGGCTCACGGGTTTGGACCCGTGATGGATGTTGCCGTTCCTGTCTCGTCGACCGGGAAGCTGGGGAAGCCGATCACGCTGAGGAACGCGTTGTCCGACCTCCCGGTGACTCTCACGGTCACGTCGAGCCCCTCGATGCGCACCGTGCCGTTCCAGCCTGCCTGGGCCAGGACCTGGTTGGCGCGGGCGGTCGCGGTGGCCTCGTTGATGCCCTCGGTGCCGTCACGAACACCGCGCATCTCGTCAGCGGCCGCGCGGGCGGCCTGCTCGGCGGCACGGTGTGCCTCGATCCGCTCGTTCATGGCGTTCCCGCCGTCGTAGACCAGGCCGAGGAGGATGAGGAACACTCCGGAGGCCATCATGATCGTCCACACCGAGATCACGCCGCGTTCGTCGCGGTGATCGCACAGCCGCCGCCGCAGACTCGCTCCCCTCGCTCGGACTCCGCGCGTCGTGGGTTCCCGGGTCATGGGAGCCTCCGGTATTGCTCGATGGGCACGACGGCACTCGAGCTGAAGTCTTTGGCGCCTGGTAGGCCGAAGCCGACGACATCGCTGAGGTTCGCGTGGCAGGTGATCTCGACCTTCACCTGTCCCGAGGTGCGGAAGTCGGTGCCGGCGAACGAGACGGTCAGGTTGGTGCAGGCCTTGCCCCGGTCGGCGAGCGCATCCTCGGCGGCCTGCCGGCCGGCGATCTGTGCGGCCTCGAAGTTCGACTCCAGGGACGCTGCCCGGGCGGCCGCGTATGCGGCGTCGTCCACCTGGCTGTTGGAGTCGACGATCCGTCCGGCGCCGACCACGACGGTGATGAACCCGACCAGAACGGTGGTCATCGCCAGCAGCTCGACCGATGTGTAGCCTCGCTCGTCCCGCGCCGTCGAGAACCGTGCTCGAAGGCGACCGAGAAGGGTCGTGAGCCGGGTCATGTCCCTAAGGCCGTGAGTTCGCTGGGCCTCAGAACCCCTGCCGTGGACGTTGTTCCTGGTCATCCAGCGCATGGGACTCTCCTAGAGATTTTCCCTGAAACGTCGAGATTTCCGAAGTGACTCTGATATCTATGACATGTGCCGTGCATTCGTGATCTCAAGAGTCGCCGACCATGACGCTCGCGGTGGTGCGGTCGATCGATTCGCCACGGCGACTGACCTCGGCTGCGGATGCGGAGGTGTTCGAGCAGGAGATCGTCGACCAGCACGCGCTGGCGATGGTCGGCGCCGGGCTGACCGACGGATACATCGACGCCGAGCGTTCCTCGGTCATCGAGTTCGCCCGATTCCTCGGCCAGCCCATCTGGGTCGCTGGCGGAGCGGACGTTGACCGGTACCTGACCTGGCTGCGCCGCGACCGCGGGCTCTCCCGGTCCACCGTGGAAAGCAAAGCCAGCTCGGTGGCGCGGTTCTTCGAGTTCATGATCGCCCGCTACCAAGGCGACATCCACGCACTGACCGGCGTGGTGGCGACCCAGCCGGTCGATGAGTTCAACCGGCCAGCAAGCACGTGGACCCAGGCGATCCGGGTCCCGCCGACCGATGTGGAGATCGACCACCTCTTCACCAGCTGGGCCGACACGCTCGTCGACCAACGCAAGTACCTGACCGCCGCACGCGACTTCATGGCCGCCTCGCTGTGGCGTCGCGTGGGACTCCGACTGAACGAGTCGCGCATGCTCGACCTGCGGGACTGGCGTCCCGATCTCGGTGACCACGGCAAGCTCCATGTCCGGTTCGGCAAGGGCTCCCGCGGCCGCGGACCGAAGACCCGGCTCGTGCCCGGGATCAACGGCGTCGACGGGCTGATCAACTGGTGGCTGACCGACGTGCGCCACCAGTTCGGCGACGATTGGAACGAACCCGATGCACCGCTGCTGCCCAGCGAGCGCTACGACAAGACCACCGGCCGGCCGACACGGGTTGGCGACGACGCTCTCCGCTCGGGCCTGACCCGCGCCGCGGCGCGCTGGCTTCCGACGTGGGAACATCGCCTCACCCCACACGTCCTGCGTCACTACTGCGCGACCTCGCTCTACCACCGCGGAATGGCGCTCAAGGCTGTCCAAGACTTGCTGGGGCACGTCTGGCTCAAGACCACGACCACCTACGTGCACGTCTACGCCGACCACATCGAGCGAGCCTGGGACGACGCCAACCAACGCGTCAGCGCCCGCTTCGACCTGCCCTCCGATCTGGCCCACGACCCGACGTCCAACCTGAAGAAGGAGTGACGATCCGATGCAGTGGAACCTGCGCATGGCCGCCGCCGAACGCGGTATCTGGAAGTCCACCGAGCTTCGTCGCATGCTCGCTGAGGCCGGACTCGAGATCTCCGCGGGAAAGATGTCAGCCCTGTGGACCGGCACCCCGCCCACGATCCGGCTCGAGGACCTCGACGTGATCTGCGAGGTCCTCGACTGCGAGACCTCCAAACTGCTGATCCGCGAGCCCGCCAAGGTCGCCGCACGCCGAGCCGGCAAGACCGCGACCGGCGACCAGCCCAGCATTACCGGCCCGACCAGCCTCAGCGTCCAACCCCGACTCGGGCGCAACCGCACACGGCCGCCCGAGTGAGCGATGGACTGAGCGATGGACTGAGCGCCCAAACACGGCACGGCAAACCGAAGCTCTGCATCACTTGCCGGCAACGTCCAGCGGCTTGGACTCGACCACGCGTCGACTACTGTTACCGATGCCTGCCTGGCGGCCCATTCCCACCACCGGCATGCACGCGCTGCGACGCCGGCAAGGACGGTGAGTGGGCCTCGGGCAGGACCATGGACAGCGACGGGCCCGGTACTGGCGTCGGGGTGGAGTACTACTCCCAAGGCATGTGCACCCGCTGCCATCCCGCAGCGCCGCAGCACATCGACAGCTGCCGCGACTGCCACGCTTGGGGCGTGATCCGCAAGCACAAGTGGCTGTGCTGGCGCTGCCGCAGCTGGCGGGCCCGGCTCCCGAGGGGAGCCTGCCGGATCTGCCAGCGCACCAACCTGGCGGTCGACGCCGACCAGGTCTGCAACCTGTGCGACCGTCAGATGACCATCACTCTGGGCGCCACGGTCGAGGAAGCCAACGCCGGCAGCCAGCAGCTCTACCTCGCCAACATCCCCTTCCAGCCCACCCGGCGCCGCTGGGGCAACGTCCGCCGCCTGGACAAGCCCAGCCCTCGCAGCCTTGGTCGAGCCGACCGGTTCGGCAGCATCGAGTTCTACCCCGTCGAACACATCCAGCTCGCGCTCTTCGACATGCCCCGCGACCTCGCCAACTGGACGGCGAAGTGGATGACCGACGCTCAGCAGCACGGCCAGCTCACCGGCGAACTGCTGCCTGACCCGCCCCACGGACAGATGGCAGCGTTCCTTGACGCCGCGGTGCTCGACCACGCCCATCGCCACGGCTGGCCCAAGTCCACCATCCACCGCACCCGCCGGGCGATGCGCGTCCTGCAGCTCATGCAGGACACCCCCGGTGCCTTGTTGCTCGCCAGCGACGCCATCCAGCTCAAGGACGTCGGTCTGACAGCCCTGCCCGTCATCGACGTCGCCACCGCCGCGGGCGTCATGCTCGACGACCGTCAACCCGCCATCCACGCCTACGTCGAGGCCACCATCGCCGACCTCCCCGACCCGATGCGCACCGAAGTCCGCGAGTGGTTCGACGTGATGATCAACGGCTCGACCGCACCGCCCCGACGCAAGCCCCGCGACCAGCAGACCATCCGGCTCTACCTGCGCTGGGCCATGCCCGCCCTCGCCACCTGGGCCGCACAAGGCCACACCTCGCTGCGAGAGATCACCAGCAGCGACGTCCGCGCCATCCTCCCGGCCGCGGGCAACCCGCGCTCCACCATGGGCGCCGGACTCCGCTCCATCCTCACCCTGCTCAAGGCCCGCAAAGTCATCTTCGTCAACCCCATCGCTCGCATCCAGACCGGCAGCCACGAACGCCGCGACCCCCTGCCCGCCCACGCCGAGAAGATCCGCGAATCGCTGCTCTCCCCTGACCCCGCCTGCGCCGCCCTGACCGCACTGGCCACCTTCCACGGCCTGCGCGCAGGCGAGCTGCGCAACATGCAACTCACCCACCTCGCCGACGGGCGACTCCAACTTGGCCAGCGCAGCATCCTCCTCGCCGAACCCGTCCGAGTTCGGATCAGCGCCTGGCTCGACTACCGCAACACCCACTGGCCGTCCACCGGCAACCCGCACGTCTTCATCAACTCGCGCAACTCCAACCGAACCACGCCTGTCGGCGGCCGATGGCTCACCCTGGCCACCGGCATCCCTGTCCACGTCATGCGCGAAGACCGGATCCTGCACGAAGCCCGCGCCACCGGCGGCGACGTCCGCCGCATCTGCGACCTCTTCGGTCTCAGCGTCGAAGGAGCGCTGCGCTACCTGCCCGACCCCGAACCAACCGACCTCGACGACCTCGAATAGTCCGCGCACCAGGCAACCGCCGTCAGTTCGCGAACCCACGACCACAACGGCGTTCTGTGAGAGGCTCCAGGCGTCAGTTCCCACCGCTAGACCCTTCAGAATTCGTGAACTCACGGGAGGGCGCGGTCACCTGCTCGACCGGCACGCTCGCGCTCTGCGTGATGCGGACCTTCC
>CALMKG010000262.1 GCA_937867175.1 uncultured Propionibacterium sp.
GCGCCTGGGACGACCTGCTCGACCCCGCCCAGGACGGCGTCATCCAACTGAAGCACGGTGAACCCATCACCACACCCAGCGGCAGGCTCGGTGTGGTCACCGACGATGACGGCTCATTGCAGTTGGCCCCGATCGTTGAAGTCGGCCTGGACAAGGTGTTGGTGCACGATGCGCATCGGGACGACCCGACCCAGGCGTTCGCGCTGAGCAGGCTCACCGATTCCGGGCGGATCAAACGCAGCCCGATCGGCATCTTCCGACAGGTCAGCCGACCCGCCTTCGACGATCTGGGCCGCCAACAACTGGCAGTCGCCGCCGAGGGTGAGGCTGGACGGCCGACCGACCGGTCTGTGCAGGCGCTGCTGGAAGGCGAGGCCACCTGGCTACTCGGTTAGGCCCGACATCCGGCAGCAGGACCGAGCCTGATGGGGTGGCCGCGTCGGATAGGTAGGCTGGCCGGGTGACTAATCAGGCCCTGACACTCCAGCACTTCGACCAAGCCACCCGCCCCACCGACGACCTGTTCACCCACGTGAACGGTGGCTGGGCGGCAACCGCGCAGATACCGGACGACCGCAGCGGCTGGGGCGCCTTCTACGAGTTGCGCGAGACTTCCGAACGACTGATTCGGGAGATCATTGAGCGCTGCGGCGTGAACGCCGCCGAGGCTGCCGATGACGAGGGCCGGATCGCCAGCCTCTACGCGTCCTTCATGGCGACCGACACGGCGGAAAATCTCGGGGCCGAGCCGCTGCGTCCGCTGCTCGCGAAGGTGGACGAAATCGACTCGGTGCCGGCCTTGGCCCAGTTCTGGGGCTGGTCGCTGCGGCACGGCATCGGTGCGCTGTTCGACATCGACAATGACGCCGATCCGGGCGATCCCGCCCGCTATCTGGTCTTCGTCGGTCAGTCCGGCATCGGGCTGCCGGACGAGGAATACTACCGGCTCGACCAGCATGCCGCCACCAGGGACGCCTACCGGGCGCACATGGCAAGGATGCTGGAACTCGCCGGGGTGCCGGAACCTGCCCAGCAGGCGGCCCGCGCATTCGAGTTGGAGACCCAGATCGCCGCCGCCCACTGGGACAAGGTCCGCACCCGCGACATGGTGCAGATGTACTTCCCCCAGACCTGGCCCGACTTCACCGCGGCGACGCCGACGCTTGCCTGGGACCAGTTCCTGGCCGGTGCCGAGTTGCCGGAATCCGCGGTTGCCGAGGTGATCAACTGCCAGCGCACCTTCTTGGGCGAGGTGGCCCCGCTGGTGGTTGTCGACCGGCTGGAAGATTGGCGGGCGTGGGCGCGTTGGCAGTTGGTGGACGCCCTGGCCCCCTACCTTTCCTCGGACCTCGTCGAGCAGAACTTCGACTTCTACGGCCGGACGCTGCAGGGCATTCCGGTGCTCCGGGAACGCTGGAAGCGTGGCGTCAGCCTGGTCGAGGCAGTCTTGGGCGAGGCTGTGGGACGCCTCTACGTCGCCGAGCATTTCCCGCCACAGACCAAGGCGCTGGCCGACGAACTGGTGGCCAACCTGCTGGAGGCCTACCGGCGTTCCATCACCGACCTGGCTTGGATGACCGACCAGACCAGAGTGGAGGCGCTGGACAAGCTCGCCAAGTTCAGGGCCAAGATCGGCTACCCCGGCAAGTGGCGCGACTACAGCGCGCTGCAACTGCAGGCCGATGACCTGCTCGGCAACGTGCTGCGGGCCGAGAGCTTCGCGTTCGACTACATGATCAGACAACTGTCCGGCCCGATCGACCCGGAAGAGTGGCTGATGTACCCCCAGACTGTGAACGCCTATTACCATCCCCTGCGCAACGAGATCGTCTTCCCCGCCGCCATTCTGCAACCGCCCTTCTTCAGCGCGGACGCCGACGACGCAGTGAACTACGGCAGCATCGGCGCAGTCATCGGGCACGAGATCGGGCACGGGTTCGACGACCAAGGCTCCACCTGTGACGGGGACGGCCGGATTCGCAACTGGTGGACCGACGACGACCGGGCCGCGTTCGAGCAGCGCACCGGGTCGCTGGTGGAGCAGTACAACGAACTGGCGCCTTCGGTGACCCCTGAGGTGAAGGTGAATGGCGAACTCACCCTGGGTGAGAACATCGGCGACCTCGGCGGCCTCGACATCGCCTACGACGCCTGGCGGATCGCGATCTCAGACGCCGACCCCGAGCCGATCAATGGCGTGCCCGCTGCCCAACGGTTCTTCTTCGGTTGGGCCCAATCCTGGCGGACGGTAATGCGTCCGGAGGCCATGCGTGAGCGGCTGGCGACCGACCCGCACTCCCCCGACGAGATCCGCTGCAACCAGACCGCACGCAACATCGACGCGTTCCACGAGGCGTTCGGAACCCAGCCGGGCGACGCCATGTGGTTGGCACCTGATCAGCGCGTCCAGATCTGGTAGCTGGCGGCGGGGCGTCCGGCTCAGGACGAGCGGGTGACCACGAGGTCGCAGAGCCGACCCAGCGCACGCTTTGCTGCACTTTCCGGCAGCGGCGCCAACTGGGCCCGCGCGCCTTCGGCGCGCCGGAGGATCTCGGCCCGGGTCTGCTCAATCGCGTGGCTGGCCCTCAGCCCAGCCAGGGCGCGCGCCAAGTCGGCGTCGTCGGTCAGGCCGGCGTCGATCAGCCGCACCAACTCCTGGTCTGCTGGGTTGTCCGATTTGCGCAGCAGCAGGGTCGGCAAGGTCGGGACCCCCTCGCGCAGGTCGGTGCCCGGGGTCTTCCCGGTGGTGTCCGAGACGACGTCGATCAGGTCGTCCGAAAGTTGGAAGACCATCCCGATCTCGAAACCGAACCGACCGAGCGCGGCCAAGACGTCAGGGGCAACGCCGCCAAGCATGCCGCCGAACAGTGCAGAGGTACGGATGAGTGATGCCGTCTTGCCGGCAATCACACTCAGGTGGTGCTCCAGGGGGTCGTCGCCCGGGGCCGGCCCGGTGGTCTCCGCGATCTGGCCCTCGACCAGGTCGGCAAAAGTGCGCGCCTGCAAGTCCACGAAATCGACTCCCAGAGAGGCCACCTGGCCGGACGCCCGAGCGAACAGGAAGTCGCCCACCAGGATCGCGATCGTGTTGCCGTATCGCAGGTTGGCGCTGGTGACTCCGCGACGAATGTCGGCCTCGTCCATCACGTCATCGTGGTAGAGGCTGGCCACATGGGTCAGTTCCACTACAAGGGCCGCGTGGGTCAACGCTTCCTCGTCGGGGCGCTCACCGCACAGCGCGCACAAGACCACCAAGGCCGGGCGGAACCGCTTGCCACCCGCCGCCACCACATGAGCAGCCGCCTCGGTGACGAAAGGGTCGCTGGAAACCGTCGCTTCCAACAGCCGTTCTTCGATGGCCGCCAGATGGTTCGCGACGATGGCGTCGAACTGCTCGTCCGTCGTCAACGTCACATCTCTCCGATCGTTCAAGGGCTGCGCTGCGCGTCAACGCAGGAAGCCAGCGGCGTTGATCGCCAGGTCCATGAGTGGGCCGGGCACCACGCCGAGGACGATGGTACCGATCGCACCCAACCAGATCACCAACTGGGTGCCAAGGCCTGGGCTGACCACCGCGGTGTCGGCGTTCGGTGTCTGCCCGAACATGACATAGATCAAGCGGAAGTAGAAGCCTGCGGTGATCAGGCTCGCAACCACAGCCACCACGACCAGCCAGGCGTAGCCGCCAGTCCAACCAGCCACGAAGACCAGGACCTTGCCGATGAATCCACCAGTGAGCGGGATGCCTGCCATGCTCAGCAGGAAGATCGTCATCAGCACACCCAACAGCGGGTTCCGACGGCCCAGGCCCGCCCAGGCTGCGAAGCTGGTGGCCTCGGTCCCGGATCGACGCACCAAGGTGAGCACAGCGAAGGCGGCGACCGTGGCGAGGCCATAGGCGGCGAGGTAGAACATCACGGCTGAGACCGAGCCGATGTGGCCCTCAGCAAGACCGCTCTCGATGGTCGCGGCGCCCGCCACTCCAACCAGGACGAAGCCCGCGTGCGCGACCGAAGAGTAGGCCAACATACGCTTGACGTCGTTCTGCATCAGACCGACCAGCGCACCGACCAGCATTGTGGCCACCGCCACAAAGGCGAGTGCTGTCTGCCAGTCCCAGCGCAGCGACCCGAGTGCGACGTAGAGCAGCCGGAGCATGCCCACCGCAGCCGCGAGCTTGGTGCAGATCGCCATGAACGCCGTCACCGGGGTCGGCGAGCCGACGTACACGTCGGGCACCCAGCCATGGAACGGCACCGCGCCGATCTTGAAAAGCAGACCGACGCTCACCAGCGTCAGCCCCGTCAACAGCAGCCACGAGGACTGCGCGTTCTGCTGGATCGCGATGTCGATGTAGCGGAACTGGAAAGACGCTGCGTAGCCGTAAAGCATGGCGACGCCGTAAAGGAAGATGGCGGAGCTCAGGGCACCCAGCAGGAAGTACTTCAGCGAAGCCTCTTGGCTGAGCAGACGCCGGCGCCGGGCCATGCCTACCAGCACGTAGAGCGGGAAGGACAAGACCTCCAGCGCCACGAACATCGTGATGAGGTCGTTGGCCGAGACGAAGGCCATCATGCCGCCGAGCGAGAACAGCAGCAGTGGATAGACCTCGCTGTGTTCCTGACGGGCGGCGATGGCCTCGCGCTCGGCTTGTGAGCTGGGCACCGCCGACACGCTCGCCGCGAACGGCGACTCACCGCCGCCCACCCGACGCTCGGCGAACAGCAGTACCGACAGCGCCCCGAAGAACAGCAGCAGCGTCCAGGCGATCCAGGTAGGGCCGTCCAGGCTCAGCGATCCGAGGGCTGCCAGTGTCTGGATGCCTGAACTCCAGTTGATGACGGTCCAGCCCAGCGCGCCAAGTAGGACCAGCAGAGTCCACGCCGACTGCACGCTGCTGCGCACTAACCGCGGCACCGCGGCTTCGAGGATCACCCCGATGGTGGCACCCACAAGCACCACGATCACGGGTGCTGCGGGGAGGAATTCGTCGATCATCACTTGCCTCCCATCGACCCGGGCTGCGGATCGCTCATACCGACGTGGGTCATCGTGGCCTGGGCGGTGGGGGTGGCCACCTCGATCATCGGCTGCGGGACGAAGCCGAAGACCAGCAGCAAAGCGATCAGGGGCGCGACCACCAACTTCTCGCGCAGATCGAGATCACTGGTGATGTGCTGCTCGGTTTGCTCGGTGACCTCGCCGGTGAAGACCCGCTGGTACGCCCACAGCACGTAGACGGCCGCCAATACGGTGCCGAGCACCGCGACTGCGACGGCGACAGGCTGGGTGGGCCAAGTGCCGGTCATGATCGTGAACTCGCCGACGAAGTTCGCGGTGCCGGGCAAGCCCAAGGTGGCCAGACCCGATACCAGGAAGACGCCAGCCAGCACCGGCGCCACCTTCTGTGCACCACCGAAGGCGGCGATCTCCGCCGTCCCGCGACGGTTCGACAGGAAGCCGACCACCAAGAACATGGCCGCCGAGCTGAAGCCGTGAGCCAGCATGTAGAAGATCGAACCGGTCAGGGATGCGGTGGTGAAGGCGAAGATGCCGAGGACCATGAAGCCGAAGTGGCTCACCGAGGTGTAGGCGACCAGCCGCAGCAGGTTCTTGCTGGAGATGGCCATCAGGGCCCCGTAGATCACCGAAACCACGGCCAGCACGACCACCAGCGGCGTGGCCCAAGCGCTCGCGTTGGGGAACAGCCCCAGGCAGAACCGGATCATCCCGAAGGTGCCGATCTTGTCCAAGACGCCGACCAGCAGGGTGGTCGCACCAGGGGTGGCCTGCTCCGCGGTGTCCGGCAGCCAGGAGTGCACGGGCACCATGGGGGCCTTGACCGCGAAAGCGACGAAGAAGCCGATGAACAGGTACTGCTCCAGTGTGCCGCCGATCGAAATCCCGGCGACGTCCGAGATGAGGAAGCTCGGTTGCCCGGCCCGCGCGGTCGCCATATACACCCCGATGACGGCGAACAGCATGATCAGCCCGCCTGCCAGCGAGTACAGCAGGAACTTCATCGCAGCGCGACCGCGACGCGGGCCACCCCAGCCCTGGACCAGGAAGAACATCGGGATCAGGGTTGCCTCGAAGAAGAGGTAGAAAAGCAGCACGTCTGCCGACATGAAGACGAACAGCGCGAAGCCCTCCAACAGCAGCGCGAAGCCACCGAAGACATTGCCACCCCACCGCGGTGCCTCATGGCCGGCAATCTTCGAATCGTCGATGCGCCATTCGGCCAGCAGCACGATCGGCAACAGGATGACTGTGAGCAGGACCATTGCCCGGCCCATACCGTCCAACGACAGCGCGTACCAGGCGCCGATCTGCGGGATCCAGGAGACCGTTTCGGCGAGATCGGAGTCGGCGGAGCCGAAGAAGACCACCAGACCGAACGCAAGGGTGATCAGGGCGACGGCCATCGCGAGTTGCTTGCCGGCCTTTCCGCGCACCACGAAGGCCAGCAGGGCACCGATCAGCGGCAAGACGCCGAGGATCGTGAGCATGGGGACGTTATCCATCTTGTGCTCCTCCCCTCAGGCCAACCGGCCGAGGATCAACACGACGCTGACCAGGACGGTGCCAACCACCATCCAGAGGCCGTAACTGCGCTCGTAGCCGTTCTGCAGCCGACTGAAGGCGCCCCCGACACCGGTCGCCAGTGTCGTGGCGCTGTTGACACCACCGTCGATCAGTAGGTCGTCGACCGCCTGGAAGCCATCGACCACCTTGCCGCCGCCCCGGACGAAGACTGCGTCGTTGAACTGGTCGGCCAACAGATCGTTGCGTCCGATGTAGACGATCGGGTTCTTGGTGCGCGGTTGCTCGTAGCTGATCTCGCCGCGGTACATCAAGTAACCGACCCCGACGCCGATGAGCACCAAGACGAGGGTGATCCATCCCTGCCAAGGGACCTCCCAAAGCGCCGTGGGGTGCGGATGGTGCCCGGTGGGCGGGGCGAGCCAAGTCTGGATCGCGCTGTTGAGCAGCATGCCCAGCGCCGCCGAGCCGATGGCCAGGACTACCAACGGGACGACCATGATTCCCGGCGACTCGTGGGGATGCACACCCTTTGCCCAACGCTTCTTGCCGAAGAAGGTCATCATCATCAGTCGGGTCATGTAGAAGGCGGTGATGGCGGCACCGAGCATGGCCAGCACCCCGAACGCTGCACCACGCTCCCAAGCAGCCACGATGATGTGGTCCTTGGAATAGAAACCGGCCAGCGGTGGGATGCCGATGATCGCCAGGTAGCCCATGCCGAAGGTCACGAATGTCCAGGGCATCACCTTGCGAAGCGCTCCGAAGTGCCGCATGTCGGTGTCGTCGTCCATGGCATGCATCACCGATCCGGCGCCCAGGAACATGTTGGCCTTGAAGAAGCCGTGGGTGAACAGGTGGAAGATCGCGAAAGCGCCACCAGCCGGCCCGATGCCGGCCGCCAGCATCATGTAGCCGATCTGGCTCATCGTCGAGCCTGCGAGCACCTTCTTGATGTCGTCCTTGGTGGAGCCGATCCAGGCGCCAGCCAACAAGGTGACCACACCGACAACGCAGACGGCCAGCGACGCCGCTGGAGCCAACTCGAAGATGATGTGGCTGCGCACTACGAGGTAGACGCCAGCGGTGACCATGGTCGCAGCATGGATGAGCGCCGAGACGGGGGTGGGGCCCTCCATGGCGTCCAGCAACCAGGATTGCAGCGGAACCTGCGCCGACTTGCCGCAAGCGGCGAGCAACAGCAGGAACCCGATCGCGGTGATCCAGGCGCCGTCCACACCAGCAGCGGCCTGGTTCACCTCAGTGAAGTTCAGCGAACCGAACATGGTGACCATGATGAACATCGCGACCAGCAGACCGAGGTCACCGATGCGGTTGACGACGAAGGCCTTCTTGGCGGCCAGCGCGGCGCTGCGCCGCTGCTGCCAGAAGCCGATCAACAGGTAGGACGCCAAACCGACGCCTTCCCAGCCGACGAACAGGACGCCGTAGCCATCTGCCAGCACCAGCGTCAGCATCGCGGCGATGAAGATGTTCATGAACGCGAAGAAGCGCCGCCGATTCGGATCCTCGGCCATGTAGCCGACCGAGTAGATGAAGATCAGCGAGCCCACGCCCGTGACCAGCAGGGCGAACAGGATCGACAGTTGGTCTACCAGCAGCGCGGCGCTCAGGTGCAAGTTACCGACACTGATCCACTCGAACATCGGCACCTGGACGGCGCGGTCCGCGATGTCGGCGCCCAGCATCTGTGCGAACAGCGCCGCTGCGACAGCGAAGGAGCCGACCACGCCGAGCACGCCCAGCCAGTGCCCCCAGGCGTTGGTGGCCCTGCCACCGAGCAGCAGGATGGCAGCCACCCCCAGCGGGATCGCGATCATCAACCAGGCGTATTGGAACAGCCCAGTCGCTTCGACCGGGATTACGATTTCCAACGGATTCACCAGTGCCCCCTCAGTACTTCAGCTGGTTCTGGTCGTCGACCGAGGCCGAGCGCCTGGTTCGGAAGATGATCATGATGATGGCCAGGCCGATGACGACTTCGCCGGCGGCCACCACCATCACGAAGAAGGCGCCGACCTGCCCGAGCAGGTTGCCGTTCGCATAGCTGAACGAAATCAGTGCGAGGTTCGCGGAGTTGAGCATCAGTTCCACCGACATGAACGCGATCAACGCGTTGCGGCGGATCAGAAAGCCCAGCAACCCGGTGCTGAAGAGGATGGCCGATAGGACGAGATAGGCTGCCGGGTTCATCGCTCCTGCTCCTCGGTGTCGGCGTCTCCTGCGGGCAGTTCCGGGCGTCCGAAATCGTCCAACTCCGCTGCGACTTCGTCGGCCAGATCGGTACCTGCGGCCTCATCGCCGACCGCGACGAACTTGGTTATGGCTGCGCGGTGGGCCGAACGCAGTCCGTCGTTCTCGACGATCGCCACGCCGCGGACGCGCAGCGTCGGCGAGATGGAGTTCTCGGCGACCGATCCGTCCGGCAGTAGCGCCGGGTAATCGGCGGAGTTGTGCCGCGCGTAGATGCCGGGCCCGGGCAGTGGCCCGGGATCCGTGCCCTGTTCGGCGTACTGGCGGGTGCGGCGACGCACCCGATCCTTGTGCGTCTCCCGCTTCTTCAGGCGCTCGCCGTGGGCCAGGATGATCGCTGCCAGTGCGGCGACCAGCAGCAGCGCCGCGGTCAACTCGAAGGCGAAGACGAACGGGCCGAAGACGTACTGGGCGACACCCTGCACATTGCCGCCATGCGCGGTGTTGGCTCCTTCTAGCCCTTGGCTGGCGGTCACGAAGCCCTGGCTGAGCGCCACGATCAGCAGCACGGCGAGCGCCCCGACAGCGATCGTGGACGCCACTCGCTGGCCCCGAATGGTCTCGACCAGCGAGTCGACCGAGTCAACCCCGACGATCATCATGGTGAAGATGAAGAGCATCATGACCGCGCCGGTGTAGACGATGATCTGGGCGACGAAGAGGAACGGTGCATCCAGGGAGGCGTAGAGGCAGCCGAGGGCCACCATCATGCCAGCCAGGCTCAGCGCCGAGTGCACCGGCTTGCGCGACAAGACCATGCCCAGTGCGCCGGCGACAGCCAACGGGGCGAATACCCAGAAGGCGACCGTCTGGGCGGTGATCAGCGGAATCACTTCTCCGCCTCCTTGCTGGCGGTCTTGGACCCAGCAGTGCCGGGGCCGGTACGGGTGTCGAGCTGGCCGGTGGGTGGCAGACCGAGGAAATAGTCCTTCTCGTCGTCGCCCAACCGGCGAGGGTGCGGCGGCTCCTCCATGCCGGGCAGCAACGGTGCCAGCAATTCGTGCTTCTCGTAGATCATGATCTCGCGGGTTCGTTCCGAGAACTTGAAGTCGTTGGTCATCGTCAACGCACGCGTCGGGCAGGCTTCGATGCAGTAGCCACACAAGATGCAGCGCAGGTAGTTGATCTGATAGACGCGGCCGAACCGCTCGCCGGGCGAGTAGCGCTCCTCATCGGTGTTGTCAGCGCCCTCCACGTAGATCGCGTCCGCCGGGCAGGCCCAGGCGCACAACTCGCAGCCAACGCATTTCTCGAGGCCGTCAGGCCAGCGGTTGAGCTGGTGCCGGCCGTGGTAGCGCGGCGCCGTGACCTTCTCATGGCCCTTCTGCGGATATCCCTGGGTGAAGGTCTTCCGGAACATCGTCCAGAAGGTGATGCCGAATCCTGACCAGGCGCCCATCAGGCATCAGCTCCGTTCGTGTTGGCAGTGGCGCGGCGAGGCGAGGCGGCGCCCACCGGTTCCCGCTCGTCGTCCGCTGTGGACGGGAAGACCGTGGTGACCAGCTTCTGCCCCGGCATCGGTGGCACCGGGTAGCCACCGGCGAAGGCGTCGAAGTCGCCGTGCTCGTCGACGAACGCAAGATCGTCGGGCTCAGCGGGTTCTTCCTTACCGCTGAACCAGATCGCGCCGAGTACCACCAGCAGCAGCACCGCGGCGGTACCGATGAAGAACGGGGAGGCCCACCAACCGTGAATCGCCGAGCCTCGACCCAGAGCCAGCATGGTGATCCACAGCAGATTCGCCGGGATCAGCACCTTCCAGCCGAGATCCATCAGCTGGTCGTACCGGACGCGCGGCACCGAGGCGCGCACCCACGAGAAGACGAACAGCAAGACCTGCACCTTGAGCATGAACCAGACCAGCCCCCACCAACCCTGATCGACCACGGTGCCGTTCAACGGCCACGGGGCCCCATAGCCACCCAGGAAGAGGGTGGTGATCACGGCCGAGACGGTGATCATGTTGATGTACTCAGCGAGGAAGAAAAGTGCATAACGGAAGCCGGAGTAGTCGGTGATGTGCCCGGAGACCAATTCGGACTCGCACTCCGGCATGTCGAACGGCTGCCGATTGGTCTCGCCGAACATCGAGATGAAGTAGATCACGAAACTGGGCAGCAGCGGCAGGAAGTACCAGCTGGGCAGCGGGATCGTCGCACCGAAGAGCACCAGCGGCTCTTGCTGGGCCTCCACGATCATGCTGGTCGACATGGAGCCGGCGACCATGAAGACCGCCACGAAAGACAGGCCCATCGCGATCTCGTAGCTGATGAGCTGCGCGGTCGCCCGCATCGAGCCGAGCAGCGAGTAAGTGCCGCTGGACGCCCAGCCGGCCAGCACGAAGCCATAGAAGCCGATACCGGCGATCGCGATCACCATCAAGGCACCGACCGGCAAGTCGGTGACCTGGAGTCGGGTGGTGACCCCGAACATCTGGACCTCGCCCCCCAACGGAATCACTGACCACGAAGAGAACGCAGCCACCGCGGTCAGCATGGGTGCGAGAGTGAAGACGATGGCATCGGTGCGCGCCGGGCGGAAATCCTCCTTGAACAGCAGCTTCACACCGTCACCCAAGGCCTGACCCAGACCGAACGGGCCGTTCATGATCGGGCCCTGGCGGTTCTGCATCTTGCCGAGGATACGACGCTCGAACCAGACCTCGAAGATGGTCCACGTCAGCAGCAGGACGAAGACCCCCACCACCTTGATCAGGACGATCCACCAGGGGTCGTTACCGAAAAGCGGGCTCATGCCACACCTCCTGCAGTGTTTTCGACCACCAGCCGGACCCGGTCACCCGGGCGGGCCTGCAGCGTCGCGAGCAACGAGACGCCGAGATTCATGGGGGCCCAGACGACACCATCGACCATGCCGTTGGTGATCGCGGCGGGCAGCGTGACCTCCGCCCCACCGTTGACCAGGGTCAGTGCGTCACCGGACGAGACGCCCAGTTCGGCGGCCGTGGCCGACGAGATCCGGGCGAGCGCCCTGGGTGCGGTCTGCTTCAGGGTTCCCGCCCCGTCCAGGCAACGCGAGTCATCGAGTGCACTGCGCCAACTCGCCAAGACCATGCCTTCTGCCGAGCCCGCCAGCTGGGCGCCGCCCGCGCTGGTGGTGAACTGGGCGCGAGTGCCCTCCCAGTCGCTGATTTCGTCGAGTGCGGCCTTGGCGTGCGCGGGGCTGCGCATCCCGAGGTCGGAGCCCATCGCATCGGCCAGCGCCGCCAGCACCCGCACGTCGGTCATCACATGGCTGGCCCTGGTATTCACGGCCCGGACCGGACGAACCCGGTGTTCCCAATTGATGAAGGTGCCGTTCTGCTCCTCGAGCAACGCCACCGGGAAGACGACGTCGGCCAGTCTGGTGACCGAGCTGCGCCGCTGTTCGAGGCTGACGACGAAGACGTCGCTCTCGATGCCGTGGCGTGCCTTGGTCGGATCGGCCATGTCGTTGAGGTCGACACCGGCCGCGATGATCGCCTTCAGCTGGCCGTCGTCGGCAGCCTGCACCATGGCGCTGGCGTCCAGACCGGCGTCCTCGGGCAGGTGCTCCACACCCCAGGCGGCCTGCAGGTCGATGCGCGCCCGCGCGTCCGAGACAAGGCGCCCGCCGGGCAGCAGGCCGGGTAGACAGCCCGCCTCAAGCGCGGCGAGTTCACCTGCGCGCCGCGGGATCCAGGCCCAGCGGACGTTCTTCTCGGACAGCTTGGAGACAGCGGCCAACAGGCCGGGGACCAGCGAGGCCCGCTCCCCCACCAAGACGATGGCCTCCGCGTCCAACTGGTCTGCGAGCCCGTTGAGGGCCTCGACCTCGCGTCCGGGCCGGGTGGGCAGCAGCGTGGCGCCCATCTTCACCGAGCCATTGGACAGGAACGGTGCTATCGCCGTGACCGCCGTCGCGTTCTGCCGCCACGCCTTGCGCAGCCGCAGGAAGACGATCGGTGACTCGTCCTCCGGCTCGAAGCCGACCAGAACGACCTTCTTCGCATGCTCAAGATCGACGTAGCTGACCGAGTCCGCCACCGAACGGCCGACCACATGCGCGGCCAGGAAGGACGCCTCGTCCACACCGTAGGGCCGGGAGCGGAAGTCGATCGAGTTGGTGCCGATCACCGCGCGAGCGAAACGGGAGTAGGCGAACGCGTTCTCGAGGGTGAGGCGTCCGCCGACCAGCACGCCGACCGAACTACCGGCCGCTTTCAGACCCGCCACAGCGGCATCGATCGCCTCGGGCCAGCTCGCGGGGACAAGTTCGTCGCCGCGACGCACCAGCGGGTGGGTCAGCCGGTCGTCCTCGCGGCCGTAGTAAAAGCCGAACCGACCCTTGTCGCAGTTCCATTCCTCGTTGACCTCGGGGTCGTTGCCAGCCAGCCGGCGCTTGACCTGGAAGTGCCGGTGGTCGATACGCAGCTCACAACCGGACGCACAGTTCTCGCACGTCGAGGTCGTGCTGACGAGGTCGAACGGGCGAGCCTGGAAGCGGTAGTCGGCGCTGGTCAGGGCACCGACCGGGCAGATCTGGATGATGTTGCCCGAGAAGAGGCTCTCGTAGGGGCGGCTGGCGTAGATGCTGATCTGGCTCAGGCCGCCACGCTCGGCCAGCGAGATGAAGTCGTCGCCGCTGATCTGGGCCCCGAACCGGGTGCAGCGCTGGCAGAGCACGCAGCGTTCCCGGTCGAGCAGCACCTGCGCCGAGATGTTCACCGGCTTCGGATAGGTGCGCTTGACGCCCTCGTAGCGAGACTCCCCGGGCCCGTGGCTCATGGATTGGTTCTGCAACGGGCACTCGCCGCCCTTGTCGCAAATCGGGCAGTCCAGCGGATGGTTGATCAGCAGGAACTCCAGCATGCCCGCCTGATGCTTCGCCACAGTATCGTTGGCGGCCGCGGTCTGGACGACCATGTTGGGCATCACGGTCAGCGCGCAGGCCGGCTGCGGTTTCATCGGACGCCCGTTGCCGGCGTCGGGCACATCGACGATGCACTGGCGACAGGCCGCCACCGGGTCTAGCAGCGGATGATCGCAGAACCTGGGGATCTCGATGCCGATGTCCTCTGCGGCCCGGATCACCAAGGTGCCCTTCGGGACGCTGATCTGGATACCGTCGATCGTCGCGGTCACCAGATCAGGGTTGGCGGCTGCGGCCGCCGTCTTCTGGTCGGTGCTCACTTGTCGGCCACCTCATTCACGATCAGCGTCTCCCGCTCGTAGGGGAAGTAGATGGACTTCTCGTAGGGGAACAGCTCCCAGGCCGGGGTGTGGTACCCGGCCTCGAACTCGTCCCGGAAGTACTTGATCGAGCTGGTGATGTTGGCGACGAAACCGTCGGCCAAGGTACAGAAGCTCTTCATCGAGACGTTGTCGCAAACGTCGAGCAGCTTGTCCACGTCGCCCTCGCTGCCACGGCCCGCCTCGAGGTTGCGCAACGTCTGCACCAGCCACCAGCTGCCCTCCCGACACGGGGTGCATTTGCCGCAGGATTCGTGCTTGTAGAACTCGGTGTAGCGCAGCGTCGTGCGCACCACCGAGACCGTCTCGTCGTAGGTCTGCAACGCCTTGGTGCCCAGGATGGAACCGGCTGCCGCGACCCCCTCGTAGTCGAGCGGGACGTCGAGGTGGTCGGGGGTCAGGATCGGTGTCGACGAGCCACCTGGGGTGAAGAACTTCAACTGGTGCCCGGCGCGGATACCGCCGGCCAGGTCGAGCAGCGTCCGGAACGTGGTGCCCAACGGGGCCTCGTACTGACCCGGACGGGTGATGTGGCCGCTGAGCGAGTAGATCGTGGGCCCGGCCGACTTCTCGGTGCCCATCGACTTGTACCAGTCGGCGCCGTTGGCGACGATGGACGGCACCGAGGCGATCGACTCCGCGTTGTTCACCACCGTCGGGGAGGCATACAGACCCGCCACGGCAGGGAACGGAGGACGCAACCGGGGCTGGCCGCGGCGTCCCTCGAGCGAATCGAGCAGCGCGGTCTCTTCACCGCAGATGTAGGCGCCGGCCCCCGCATGCACCACGATGTCGAGGTCGTAGCCGGTGTCCAGGATGCCCTTGCCGAGGTAGCCGGCCTGGTAGGCCTCCGCGACCGCCTGCTGCAACCGGCGGATCACATGCAGCACCTCACCGCGCACGTAGATGAACGCGTTGTGGGCGTTCACCGCGAAGCAGCTGATGATGATGCCCTCCACCAACGTGTGGGGGGTGGCCATCAGCATCGGGATGTCCTTGCAGGTCCCGGGCTCCGACTCGTCGCAGTTGATGACCAGGTACTTCGGCTTGGGGTTGGTCTGCGGGATGAAGCTCCACTTCACTCCGGTGGGGAAGCCCGCGCCACCGCGTCCGCGCAGGCCGGAATCCTTGACCAGCGTGATCACGTCGGTCGGGGCCATCGCCAGCGCTTTGCGAGCGGCCTGGTAGCCGCCGCGCGCTTCGTAGTTGGCCAGCTTCCAGGCCTCGGGCTGGTCCCAGCTTTCGGTGAGGCTGGGGGTCAGGATGTCGACGTTCACTTGGAGCCTCCCTCCGCGATCTGGGGGACGGTTGGAGCCTTGGGGGCCTGCCAGCCCCGCTCGCGGGCCACCCGCAGGCCTTCCAGCGAGGCCGGTCCCGCGGTCGGTCCCTCGTCGGCGAGGCCGTCGGGGAACCCGGCCAGCACTCGCTCGGCCTGCCTCCAACTGGTCAACCGCGCCCCACGGGTGGACCGTACTTCCTTGCCGGCTGCGAGGTTGTCGATCAGCTCGTTGGCCTTCTCAGGTGTCATGGCGTCCATGAACTCCCAGTTGACCATCATCACCGGTGCGAAGTCGCAGGCCGCGTTGCACTCCAGGCGCTCGAGGCTGAACTTGCCGTCGGGGGTCGTCTCGTCCTCGTCGATGCCCAGCTTGTCCTTCATCTGCGCCAGCAGGACGTCGCCACCCATCACCGCGCACAGGCTGGTGGTGCACACACCGATGTGGTGCTCACCTGCTGGACGCCGCTTGTACATCGTGTAGAAGGTCGCCACCCCGTTGACCTGGGCGGTCGAGATACCCAGGATCTCGGCGCAGGCGTTCACCCCGGCGTCACTGATGCGTCCATCCACGCTCTGCACCAGGTGCAGCATCGGCAGCAGCGCCGACCGCGGCTCCGGGTAGCGGGCCACTATCTGCCGCATCTCATCGAGGGTCTGCGCGGAGATGTTGGTCTGCCGATCTGTGGCGTCGATGCGGGACCCGTCGTCGTAGGCCGAGACGAAGTGGTGCTCGTCGTGCTGGCTCATCGGGATTGCCTCCTTGTCAACGTCAGGTTCGTCATCGGTCGACACCGCCCATGACGGGGTCGATGCTGGCCACGGACATGATCAGGTCGCTCAGCATCGCGCCCTCGGTCATGATCGGCAGGGCCTGGACGTGGTTGAACCCTGGGTCACGCATGTGCGCACGATAAGGACGCTTCCCGCCGTCGGAGACGAGGTGGGTGCCCAACTCGCCGCCGGGCCCCTCAATGGCGACGTAGACCTCGCCGGCAGGCACCGAGAACCCCTCGGTCACCTTCTTGAAGTGATGGATGAGGGCCTCCATGGACTCGCCCATGATGTGTTTGATGTGCTCGTTCGAGTTGCCCTGGCCATCTGCGCCCACTGTCAGGTCGCCCGGCCACTCCAGTTTGGGATCCTGCACCCGGTACGGCTCGCCGGCGCTTTCGACCAACTGGTCGCGTACCTGCTCGAGGATCCGGATCGACTGCATCATCTCGTCACAGCGGATCTTGAAGCGTCCGTAGGCGTCACAACTGGTCTCGACCGGCACGTCGAATTCGTACTGTTCGTAGCCGAGGTAGGGCTGGGTCTTGCGGAGGTCCCACGGATAGCCGGTGGCCCGCAGAATGGGCCCGGTCGCGCCGAGCATCATGCAAGCGGTGAGGTCGAGATAACCGACGTTCTGCAGACGACCCTTGAACAGCGGGTTGTCAAGCATGAATAGTGGGATTTCCGGGATGTTGATCTTCATTTGCTTGATCAACTCGTCCAGCAGGTCGATGCCGTCGTCGGGCAGGTCGTTCTGCACGCCGCCGGGGCGGATGTACGCGTTGTTCATGCGCAAGCCGGTCAACGCCTCGGTGAACTCGAGGATGCGCTCCCGCTCACGAAGACCCACCTCCTGCGGCGAGGTGGCGCCCAGTTCGAGGCAGTTTGCGCCCACACCGGTCAGGTGAGAGGCGATGCGGTTGGTCTCAAGTGCCAAGATCCGCAATTGCTGGCCGCGCCGCGGCAAGTCATCGGTGACACCCAGCAACTTCTCGACCGCCAGCGAGTAGACGGCTTCGTTGTGGATGCCGGCGACGTAGTTCATCCGCGTCCAGAAGGTGGAGCCCTGCGTCCAGGTGCGGAACTCGGCATTCTTCTCGATCCCGGTATGCAAGAAGCCGATGCCGGGCCGGCAACTCATCACGGTTTCGCCGTCCAACTCGAGCAGCAGCCGCATCACGCCGTGGGTGGACGGGTGCTGGGGGCCCAGGTTGATGACGATGATCTCGTCCGCGCGCTCTCGCTGCGACTCGATGATCTGCGCCCAATCGTTGCCGGCAGCCAGATATGCCTGATCGACGGCGGGTTCACCTGCGACGGCGAAGACGTCCTCGTCGCCGGGGACGCCGAAGCTTGGCTTGGTCTTCTCGCTCATGCCTGGTAACTCCTGCGCTCATCGGGGGGCGGTACGACCGCACCCTTGTACTCGATCGGGATGCCACCCAAGGGGTAGTCCTTGCGTTGCGGGAAACCGACCCAGTCGTCAGGCATCAAGATGCGCGTGAGCCCCGGATGCCCATCGAAGATGATGCCGAACATGTCCCAGGTCTCCCGCTCGTGGTAATTCACCATCGGGTAGACGGGGCAGACGCTCGGGATGTGCGGGTCGTCGACCGGGCAGGCGACCTCGAGACGGATCCGGCGGTTATGGGTGTAGCTGAGCAGGTGGTAGACCGCGTGCAGTTCGGCGCCGGTCAGGTTCGGGTAGTGCACCCCGGAGACGCTCATGCAGACCTCGAAACGCAGCGCGGGGTCGTCCCGGAGCACCCGGACCAGCTCAAGCAGCTTCTCGCGCAGCACCACGAAGGTGATTTCGTCGCGCCAGACCAGCACCCGGGACGCGAAGTGCGGCACCAAGGCAGCCATCCGGTCGGCGACGTCGTCGAACCAGCCACCGAAGGGCGGGAGTGCGTTGCCGTTGAGCTGGATGATGCGGTGCTGACCCTGAAAACCCGAGGTGTCACCGGAACCGTATCCGGGACCCCACATGCCGTCACGCACTCCGATGACCGGACCGTCGTCCGGGGTGGCGGCCAGCACCTGGTCGAGGTGGGTGTGCAGCGACG
>CALMKG010000263.1 GCA_937867175.1 uncultured Propionibacterium sp.
GCCCCGGTCATCCGGCCCGTGGTGTCGAACAGTTCCAACTCGGCTGGATGCAACTGGTGTTGCACCACGAAGGAGCGGTGCTTGATGCGCCACAGGCCCTGGCCGGTCCCCAACGTCGGCAGAAGTGATTGTTCTGTGCCGGTCAGCCCGAGAGCGGCCGCGGTGGTGCCGAGCTGATCGGACTCTTGGCGGTATACAACCCGGGTCTCTGCGTTCGCCAGCAGGGACGCCGCGAGGGCCCGCATGGCAGATCCGGAGTCGCCGACGTTGTCGAGGTCGGACAGCTTGTGGAAGACGAGCATGTTGGCGATGCCGTAGTGCCGGGCGAGGCGCCAGTGCGCGTCCATACGCCGCAGCAGCGCGGGATGGGACATCAGACGCCAGGCTTCGTCGTACACGACCCAGCGTTGTCCACCGTTCGGGTCGAGCAGTGCGGATTCCATCCACGCCGAGGCACACGTCATCAGCACCGAAACCAGTGTGGCGTTCTCGGTGACCCGTGACAGGTCGAGAGAGATCATCGGCAGCGTCGGGTCGAACCGGACAGTCGAGGGCCCGTCAAAGAGTCCGGCGAGGTCACCCGCAACGAGGCGGCGCAACGCGTGGCCAGGCAGCCGGCCGTCCTCGGTCAAACGTCCGGTCGGATCGACCGAAGGGTCGGGTTCCAGGAGCCGGTCGACCACCAGCGGAAGCACCGGTACGTCGGCGGTGCGGACGACCTCGGCCAGAGCGATGTCGATGGCGGTGTGCTCCAGCGGGGAGAGCCGACGGTCGAGCACCGTCTCGGCCAAGGCACCGAGAAGGTCGCGACGGCGTGCGCTGACCTGGGCCGCCCACTGCACCTCGTCGAGACCGCTGGGTCGGTGGCCTTCGTCGAGGGGGTTGAGCCGCGCGGACATGCCGTGACCGAGTGCGATCGCCTTGCCGCCAACCGCTTCGGCCACGCCGGTGTGCTCGCCCTTCGGATCGCCAGGGATGTAGACGCGCCGCCCGAACGGGATAGAGCGGGTGTAAAGACTCTTGGCCAGGGAGGACTTGCCGGAGCCGACGATCCCAGCGAGTACGACGTTCGGGGCAGTGATCAGACCACGGGCGTAGAGGACCCACGGGTCGTAGACGAACGAGCTGCCGGAGTAAAGGTCCTGGCCGACGAACACGCCGTCGCTGCCGAGTCCACCTTCAGCGAGGAATGGGTATGCCCCAGCCAGGGTCGCCGACGTGTCTTGGTGGCGGGGGAGCCGCAACCGGCCTGGTGTCCGCAACGCAGCTGAACCGGGCTCGCCGGCCTTGGGCAGCAGCACGGTGGCTTTGCGTTCGGCGGTGAGTGCGTCGGCCTTGGCTCGGGCCACGGTCTTCTGCTCGGCGCGGTCGCGGGCGAGCAGGTCCCGTGCTGCGAGTTTGCGGGCCTTCCGGTCACGCCGCCGCTCGCGCTTCGGTGATACGAGTACGGCGCTGTGCAGCCGGGAGGCGTCGTGGTCGTTCACAGCGACAACCCGTCATGACTGCGACCGGCAGGGCGCGATGTGGAGACCGGTTTTGGGTAGACGATCGTGGCTTCTGACTGGTGTGCGCCGTCGATCGACTTCTGGATGCTGGCCAGCATCTCGCCGGCACGGTGCAGATCCCACGACACCCGGTACGCCGCGCCGGTCTGCTTCGGATCGACGATCGTCGCGTCAGCGCGTGCCCCGTGGTTGTCGTGATACGACCCCAGTTGGTGCAGCGCCTGACTCAGCGATGCCGTCGCTCGGGACAGCGATCCGAGCACCCCGTAGATCTGGGACGGGTCCTCGATCCGACGGGTGGCGTGGGCGAGGCCACGAAGGGCTTGCTCGGCTTCAGCAGCATCAGCAGCGGGGGCGTCGAAAGTCGGCATGGGTTCCTCCTGAAGGGGCTGGAGCCTGGTTGCTATCGAGGTGCGCAACCGGCCTCAGACGTGACGGCACAGGGGAAGCGCAGCGGCGGTGAAAGCCTGCGCCTGCTGACCCCACAGGCGCCGGGTCTCACAGGAGGCTTGGATGGCGGCCTGCTCGATGTCAGCGACCGCACGTTCGAGCTCGTCAGGGTCGCCGGCACTGACGGCGATGAGGCCGGTGACGCGGAGGATTCCGTGGCCGGCGGTCAGGTCAGCCTCCTGCTGGAGGACGTCCTGATACTCGGCGCTGTGCTGGGCGTCCTCGATCTGGCCGATGCGTTGACGTTGGGCGGCGTCGGAGACGTATTCGGTCTTCTTCTTGCGGATGTCGCGGGCGGCTTGGTCGGTGCGCAGCGGTGTGTAGAGCAGGGTGAAGGTGCGTCGGATGCCCGAGGACAACAGGACGGGTGCAAGGAACCCGGGGAAGACCAGGGACCGTGGCCATTCGCTGATCCACAGCACGCAGTGGTGGGCGGAGTCCGAGCGCAGCATTGACCAGCTTTCGGTGACGGCGACGGGTCCGGCGGTGGCGAGGTCGCGGCCGACGTCTCCGTGACGCTCCAGGGCTGCGCCGACGTCGGGGTCGTAGGCGCCGCGCAGGATGACGGCGAGTTCGCCGGGGTCGAGCCAGTCGGAGGGGGCGAGGTCGGCTGAGCGCAATGCGGCGATGATCGTCGACATCTCCTGGCGTAGGACTGCGGCTGCTCCACGGTTGCCTCCGCCGGCTGCGCGGATCGCTCGGCTGGCGGTCTTGAGGTTCAGCGACAGCGAGATGGTCGAGGCGTGGCGTTCACCGGCTGGTCCGGCGCGGTCGATGAGTTCGCCGTACGTGGTGGCGGTGAAGGTGTCGTCCCCGGAGCCGTGCTGGTGCCACCACTCGGCCAGCCCTTTGCCGGAGTCGGGCAGGGTGCGTTCCATGATCTGCAGCGAGGCGATGCGACCCGAGCGGCAGGCAGTGGCCAGGACTCGGCCCCAGCCGGTGACGCGCCGTTCCTGTTCGAGCGCGTCGAGCAGGATGAACGCTGGATGGGAGACCGCCACGATCGCGGTCAGGGTCGAGCGGTGCGGGTCGTGCACCATGACTGCGCCGGTGTCGGGGTCGAGCCACTGACGCAGCCGGGCGGCATCCCCGGGAAGCGCGAGCGTGCCGACCGGCCGCGGGGCGACGACGCGACGCCGGTAGATCAGCTGGCCTCCCGTGGAGCGCCACAGCCAGACGCCGACGATGGGCAGCCACTGGATGAGTTTGCGACCCCCGACGGCGACCCAGGCCAGGGCGCTGCAGCAGACGATGACCGGGAGGGCGAAGACCAAGCTCGCGCCACCGCCGACGTAGAGGGAGAACACGAGCGTCACGGCGCCGATGCCGACCACCACCAGTTGAGAGGCGGTCAGACCGAGCAAGACCCCGCGACGTGCCAGACGGGAGAACTTCACCGGCTGCAGTTCGTAGTCGCTCGACCGGGTGGCATTCGTGGCGCTCATCGTCCGGCTCCTGAGTCATCCGAGCGGCGGCCCGTCATCGCAGGGGTCGGGTCGGCGGTGTGGGCCGGAACCGTCCCCGAGGCGCCGGCTGGTGCACTCGCTTGCTCGGCCTGGCCCGAGGTCTGCCCGGCCACGTAGTTGCCCATTTTCGGACCTGCGGTAGCTGCCTCCTTGGCTGCTACTGCGCCGGCGGCCACGACGCCGCCAGCTGCGGCCCCGCCCGACGAAGCACCGCCGGCGCTGCTGGTTCCGCCGCCTCCGCTGGGGGCGGCAGCAGGTGCGGGACCCCGCCCTGCGCTACCGGACCCTCCGCCGTCGCCGCCGAGGATCTTCGGGACCATGCCGCCCGAGCCGCCTCCGGTCCGGATGGGAAGGGGACGGTTCATCGACGACTTTGTCTCCTGCTCGGCCGACATGGCGTGGTACATGTCAAAGCCCATGAAGCTGATCGCCTTGTAGGTCATGTACGGCGCGAACCCGGCCATCA
>CALMKG010000264.1 GCA_937867175.1 uncultured Propionibacterium sp.
AGCAGCTTCAACCAATTGCCGTCTCGCGCGTGGGTGGGATTGCTGCCTTCCTCAATTCCCAGAACACCACTACGAAAGTGCGCACCGATTCGGAGGCCTGCTGCCCGTGCCGTCTGGGAAAGGCCAAGCTCATAACGTTGGACGATGGACGCCTTCGATCGTTCCGCCCGCACATCGTCGAAGAAGACCCGGAGCGAAGCATGGTCAAGTGCGGCTCCACGAAACCCGAGGAAGAAGCTCTGCAAGTGGTGACTACCGAGTTCCCAGGATTCCGTCAGAGACCAGATGTCGGCGTCATTCGACTCAAAACCGTCAATCAGCGGACCGATCGAGGCGAACGGGCCGATGAGCGTGTCATTGGCAAGGATGACGTGTTCTCGTCCGCGGATTCCTGGGTGAGAGCGGAGAACTGCCGCCCACGATCCGAAGTCGTGGCCGATATTTGCCCTCCGCAGAACAACCGTCCCCGTGGGCAATTGGCCGGGCCACTCCAGCGGCCCCTTCGCTGGGCAGGTGGAGACGATGACACAGCCATAGCCGAGCAAGGTCAGCTGCCTGACCAGGTTGAGCAGGGACGCGGTCATCATCGGCGAACCGGAGTGCTGCGCAATGATGGCCACCTTGTGCATTGAGGCTATGTCCGCCTCGTCCCCACACTCCGCCGCCGTTCGCCCCAGGATGCCGACGGCCGGGTAACGAACTCGCCTCAGCAGGCCGGTGGAACTGGCCAGTCGGCCGACCCTGACCGGCGCGCTACCTGACACCGTCGAACCTCCAGATTCCATACTTGAGCCCCGATCCTTCCGGGCCCCTCGCTTGAATCATGACTGAGAGCGGACCTGCGCACAGACTCTGTGCACGATTTCGGCATCGACGCGGGAGTTGAACTTCCTGGCAAACAACCGATCGGTACTGGCCAGTTCATCGGCATCAGCCATCGTCCAGATGTGGGGGCTACTGCCCGATCCACGTGGGAAGTCGATGAGCCGCATGCTGCTGTGGTACGGGTCATCGAGATCAAACACCCGGCCGGCCAGCCCGGAGTTCCACAAGATCGTCTGGACGAAGAACTCGGACGGAATGAAGGCGTGACGAAACCAGCGCGTGATGTCGGCCTCGCGCGCAAGCAGCAAGGCCGCCGACTCAGCGGTCACGGAGAACCAATCACTGCCATACTTGACCTCACCTGGAATACGCCGTCTGAAGTCCACGTCCAAGCGTTTCTGCGCGGTCAGCGCAGCTCTTCGCAGACGATTGGAACCCACGCGCACGATCTTGCTCTTGGCCCGGAGTTGATGATTGAACGGATGGGCGAACCTGATCCATTCCTCTTGATAGGCGCCAAGGTGATTGAAGGCCACAAATTCCTTACCGGTGTTCTGCGTGCAGAAGTCGTGGATGAAGTCTTGGGACTTGACTGGCAAATCCGACCCGGATAACAAATGAAGGTAGTCATATTTGCCCCTGTCCAGAGCAAACCGCAACAACTCCAGAATGTTCTTGACATGGGTGAAATCTCCCCAGTAAACTCGCCGCCTTGGCACCAATTGCACTGAGGCGTCGCGCCACCGGGACAAGAACTTGCCCTCGTCAAAATCAGTCGATTTCTTGTCGACGTGAACATAGGTGTCATTGCGCGGGTCGATCAGCAGTTCAATCAAACAGTCAAGCAGATAGTAGTCATCGTAGGCGGTGATCAAGTAGGCGTGACGACCCATCACAGGTTCTCCTTGACCACCAATTCCACCAGCTCTCGGCGGAAACGCCCTGCTGAAAGCCAGTCCAGCCGATTCCGCGTGGTTGAACGCTGTCTGCGGGCACCCGATGAGGCGTCCCAGTCGAAGTGCAGGTCCTCATCGCACTGGACCCAGGCGAGGGCATCGCCCTCAGGGAAGGTCAGCACGCCGACCCGTCGCGAGTACACCGCCGGTGAGTAGCGCAGGGCGTCCGCGATGCTCCACCCGAAACCCTCAGTCTTCGACAGCGACACGTATCCGTCGCAGTGCTCGTACAGGTAACGCAACTGCTCGCGGGTGGCGTCCTCGACGTGCACGATCCGTGGGTGGTGGGCCAACTCCTCCGGGATGTTGTGCGCCACCGTTGCCTGGCTGTGGCACCAGACGATCGGGAAGGGGGCGCTGTCGACGACGCGGGCAAGGTCGTCGGACCCCTTCACCCCGCCATAGGGGTTGAAGACCGTCAGGTAGAAGCGCTCGGGCAACTCGATAGCCGGGGGCTCAGCGCGCTCGGCCAGGTCATGCACCGGTGGAGCAAGCAGCACCGTCCGCGCCCCAGGAGGCACGAATCGGACGTTGTCCGGCGCCTGCAGCGCGATCGCATCAAACCGGGTGGCCTTCTCGGGCGGAACCTCGTTGCCAGAGGGGATGAGCAGACGCACTTTCGCCCTGATCGTGTCGTTGAGGTCTGCCCCGCTGAAGAACTGCAGGTAAATGTCGTAGCCGGGCATGATGAACCGGCGCAGTGGGTTGACCACGCGCTGCACCAGAGACCCCTTCACCCCGGTACGCATGTTGGCCCAGCGCCACCGCCAGTCGTACAACGAGAACACCCGCGCGTTCGCACCGACCTGCGCATAGGGTCCGTCCAGCTGTTCCCGGACGACCACGTCCACGTGATCACCCGGCAACGCCCGCAGCACCGAGTGCAGTGCCCGTTCGGCTCCCCCGGCTCCGCCCAGCCAGGCGGCACTCACCAAGACTCGCA
>CALMKG010000265.1 GCA_937867175.1 uncultured Propionibacterium sp.
CAAGCGCGGCCGATCAGGATGGCGGCGAATCCCAGCCGGGCCACGAGCAGCAGACCCGACCGGGTGGCGGTACCGGCGGTTGAACGTGCGGACATGGGAACCCTCCTGCGATGTGGCTTGCCGGCAACGCTACCGCAGACGACCGGACCCGCCGATCAGCTTGGTGTCCGGGTCGGGGATTCGGTCGGTCAGCCTGCCTGCGGTGGGCCGAATAGATCACTGATCCGCTGGAGGAGGCTGTCGTCCAACCGACGCAGCGCAGCCGCGTTCTGCCTCGCCTGCTCCGGCCGGGTGGCGCCGGCGATCACCGTGGTTACCGGCGGCTGGGCGGCGAGCCAACTGATCGTCGCCTGCAACATAGTCAGGCCAGCCTGGTCGCACAGTCGCTGGTAGGCCGACAACCGATCCCAGTCGACGTCGGCCAGCAGGTGCGGCTTGATCTTGCTGAGCCTGCCCTGCCCGCCTTCGGCGGTGTACTTGCCGGTCAGCAGCCCGTTGTAGAGCGGGAAGTAGGGCAGGAAACCCATGCCCAGCCGGTTCACCGTCGGCAGCACCTCGCGCTCGACGCCACGTGCGAGTAGCGAGTACTCGTCTTGTGCCGATACGAACCGGACGAAGCCGTCGGCTCGCGCGACCTGGTCTGCCTCGGCGATGTGGGCCGGGCTGAAGTTGGAGTTGCCGACGTAGCGGACCTTGCCCTCGCCGACCAGGCCGGTCAGCACCCGCAGCGTCTCGGCGATCGGGGTGGCCGGGTCGGGGGAGTGCATCTGCAACAGGTCGATGCGGTCGGTCTGCAACCGGCGCAGCGACTGCTCGACTGCATGGCGGATGTATCGTTCACCGCCGTTCGGACCGAGGTCGAGGCCCGGGTACGCGTCATTGCCGGCGAACCCGAACTTCGTGGACAGCACGATCCGGTCGCGTCTGCCCTTCAGCGCCGCGCCGAGGAACTCCTCGCTGCGCCCGATCACTGACCCGTAGATGTCGGCGCCGTCGAAGAAGGTGATTCCGGCGTCGATCGCCGCGTGGATCACCTCGGTGGAGCCCTGCAGGGTCTCGGTGGCGGTCTTCGGCCGGGAGAAGTTGTTCCCGCCCATGCCGACCGCGCTCACCACCAGGTCGCTGTCGCCAAGCCTGCGTTGTTCCATGCGAGCCACCGTAGCCGGGATCAGGGGGCAACCGGAGGTACGTCGGTGTTGAGGGCCGCCACCACGTGCGTCCAATCCGCTTTCGGGTCGAGACCCAGCACGCCCGCCCAGGCCGGGACGCACTGGGTCGCATGGTACATGTGGCCGAAGCCTGCCCCGACCGAACGGCAGACGGGCATGTCGGCGGCGATCTGCCAGAACGTGATGAACGGCCACCAGGTCATCTGACCCATTGGGGTGTTCGTCCCAGCCATTTCGTCCAGCCACTCGGGACGCCGCCACAGCAGATGGCTGCCCCACCAGACCACCGGGTCGGTGTCGTTTTGCAGGTAGACGAACCGGGGCTCGACCCACTCGCCGAACCGCAGCCCGCTGGGGTCGATCACCAACTCGTCGGGGTTCATCGCGAAGCGCACGTGGCGTCCCTCGTCGACCACCGGCCGGACCGCCGTCGAATCGGCGCTGCGGGCGCGGGTCAGGGCGGTCTGCAGCGGTGCGAAGGTGGGGCAGCCGGTCCAGACGCCACCGGCGGCGCGGGTGAGCAGGTCGTCCGGGGAGTCGAAGATGCCGTTGGAGCCGAACGCGCCCAACGACTCGCCGGCCAGGTAGAGCTTGGGACGCCGGCTGGCCGGCAGTCCTGCGATGCGCTGCTCGATCGCACCGAAGAGCAGCCGGGAGGCATCCACCGGCTTCTGCTTGGAGCTGATCATGGTCACCGCAGAGGGTAGCCCGGAGTACTGCATCGCCGCTGTCGCGCAGTCACCACGCATGAGGAACTCGAACGCTGAGGTGCTCCACTCGTTGACGTTGCCGCGCCCGGTCGTGGTGACCACCAGGATCGCCTTGCGCGACCAGGCGTCCATCCGGTCGAGTTCGGCGAGCACCGTTTGGGTCACCTCGTCCAGACCGCGACCGTTCATGGACGCGTAGGCGCGGACCGGTTGCCGGGCGGGTTCGCCGAGCACCTCCACGATGCGCTCGCGGGACGGCCCTGCGCAGGTGAACCGCTTGCCCTGTAGGCCGAGATCGTCCCACTTGACCAGCGACTCGGCGCTGCCGGAGTGCAGTGGGGTGGTGGGCTGGAAGACGTTGACCGGGGTACGCAGGTCGACCTTGGCCGAAGCCGTGATGGCCACACCGATGACCCCGCGCAGGATGACCTGGTCGAGTACCACCAGGATCGTGGCCAGCACCACCAGCGTGGAGATCAGTCGGGCAACCAGCCCGAACGCGAACCGGTGGTGCAGGCGTCCCGCGAGCTGGTTGATCAGCCAAAGCGTGCCCTTCCACTGCGCCATCAGCAGGAAGAAGACGCCATAGGCCGCAGCTGCCGAGGCCACCGCCCAGAACGCGTCCGGGCCGGGTTTGTGGACGTAGTCGGCGTTCTTGCGGTGCCAGCGCAACGAGCGCAACGGAATGGCGATTGCACCCAACCCGGCAAGGGTGGCGCCGGCGAGCATGCCACCTTGGCGCAGGCCGGGTTTGATGGTCACTTCGACGCCGAGCTTCTCGGCCACCGCGCTGATCGTCCAGCTCAGCAGTAGCCCGCTCTGGTAGCCGAACATCGTGCCCAGCC
>CALMKG010000266.1 GCA_937867175.1 uncultured Propionibacterium sp.
TTGATGATCATGGTGATGATGTCGGCAGTGGTCTCACCGGCCGATCCCCAGCCGAGGGAATCCATGAAGAAGCTGTAGACCGGCGCCTTGTAGAAGCCTTGTGCGGCGGCGGCGAACAGCGTGATCAGCACGTAGGCGATGACGTACCAGAAGGCCGCTCTCCAGATGCTGCTGTTCGACTTGAAGGTGACGTTGCGTTGCGCGAAGAAGTTGATGACCTGCGCAATGAGGATGGCGAGTTGAACGGCGAGGAAATACGCCAGACCGCCACCCACGCCGTCCACGATCGGGCCGGCAGGGTAGTCGAAGATGAAGTGTGGGGACCCGTCGACATTCGTCCCGACCGGCCAGACCTGGAAACTGGTGTCGATCAGCGCGGTGCCCGCGAAGATGTTCCGGAACAGCGGCATCACGATGATCTGGAGCAAGGTGACGCCATTGCTCACGATGAAGAACATCAGGAATTTCGAGAGTTCAGGGTGCCTTTCGCTGTAGCCGGCCCACCATTGCTTGATGTTTTGCCACATATTTGTCGTCTCTCCTTTGAAATCAGTGGGTGCCGTTGAGTTGATTCAGCGTGGCCCGGTCTGCCTTGCGTAGTGCGAAGAATCCGCCGATCAAGTGGCCGAGGCCACGCAGCAGCCGACCGTTGACCACCTCGAGGATCGCGTCGACCATTTCCAGGCTCACGGCCCCGCCGCTCATCTTCGCGATGGCCCGGAATGGCATGTTGTAGAGGAATTCGATATTGAGGTCGGGGACGCCCTTGGCCTCGCTGCGCGTCTTGCGCCAGTCAAGGAACCGATATGCCAGGCGGGCCAGCGGGCTCTTGGCCGAGCGCATGTCCAGCAGGGGGTCGTTTCGGCCGAGGACGACACGGTCTTGCTTCCCGGTCGTGCCGGACGCCCGCGCGGGCGCCGGCTGCGCGATGGCCGCCAGCATCGCGTCTCGTGCCACCACCGAGTCGGCTGTGGGGTTGACGACGGTTCCCGTCACCCGATGCGTGGCCTGCAAGCGGATGTCGGCGCTGCTGGCGCCAACCATCACCTGCCAGTCGCCGGCCTCCACCTGCCAGGTGTTGAGCTGGGCGTCGAAGTGCCGCCAGGTGTAGGTATCGAAGGCGATTTCCACCTCGCGGGATTCCCCGGGGGCCAGATGCACCTTGGCGAACCCCTTCAGTTCCTTGTCCGGGCGCAGCACGGCCGATTGCGGAAGGCCCACGTACAGCTGGGCGATCTCAGCGCCCGGCACCTTGGAAGTGTTGGTGATGGTGAAACGCACCCTGTCGTCGAGCACGGTCAGGTCGGAGTAGGTGAACGTCGCATAGCTGAGGCCGAAACCGAAGGGGAACAGCACTGGCTTGCTGGCCGCGTCGTAGTAGCGGTAGCCCACGAAGGGGCCCTCGGTGTAGACGGAGCGCTGCTCAAGTGAGGGGAACCGTCCGTGGGTCGGGGTATCCGACAGCGCGAGGGGATAGGTTTCGGCGAGCTTCCCGGACGGTGACGCAGCTCCGGTGAGTAGAGCCCAGGTGGCGTGCGCCCCGGCTTGCCCCGACAGGTAGCCGTGCAGCAGCGCGGTGGTGTCGTCGATCCAGGGCATCTCCACCGCAGAACCCGCGCTGAGCACGACGACGACATTGGGGTTGACCTTCGCCACGGCGCGCAGCAGGCTCACCTGGGCCGCAGGGATCTTGAGGTGATCCCGGTCCCGGCCCTCCGACTCGGCCACCTCGTCCAGCCCCAGGAACAAGATCGCGACCTCGGCTTTGGCGGCCAGCGCCACAGCGGCGTCCTCCAGCTCCGCGTTGCGGGGGCTGTTGCGCCGGTAGCCTAGGCCGAAGCCGACCAACTCCAGTTCGGTGTCGCCGATCGTCTCGCGGGCCGAGACCAGCATTGTGGGGTTGACGACCGAAGACCCGGCACCTTGGTAGCGAGGTGTTTGCGCCATGTCCCCGATCAGGGCGACCTTGGTGCCCGGACGAAGCGGCAGCAGCGCGCCCTCATTGCGCAGCAGCACCATGCTCTGCTCGGCGGCGCGGCGGGCCAACTCGTTGTGCTCTGGGACGTTGAACTCCGTGACGGACGGGCTGGTGCTGCGCGCCATTGCCAGCACCTCGCCGGCGCGGGCATCAAGGGCAGCTCGGCTCAGCGTGCCATTCGCCACGGCGGTCGCCAGCAGGCGGACTGGTTCCAACCCCGGTGACGGCATCTCGATGCTGCTGCCCGCGGCGGCCCCGGCGACCGGGTCGTTGCCGCCGCCCCAGTCGGTTACGACGAGCCCGTCGAAGCCCCATTCCTGCCGGAGAATTTCGGTGAGCAGGTGCTCATTTTCGTTGGCGTAGGTGCCGTTGACTAGGTTGTAGCTGCTCATCAGCGCCCGCGGATGGGCTTCCCGCACGGCGATCTCGAAGCCGGTCAGGTAGATCTCGCGCAGGGTGCGTTCGTCGACGACCGAGTCGGAGGCCATCCGCCGGGTTTCTTGGCTGTTGGCTGCGTAGTGCTTCGGGGTGGCGGCCACACCGGTGGATTGGATGCCGCGCACGTAGCCGGCGGCGAGTTTGCCACTGAGGTAGGGGTCTTCGGAGAAGTACTCGAAGTTGCGACCACCAAGGGGGCTGCGCTTGATGTTGAGGCCCGGCCCCAGCAGCACGTCGATTTGCAGCGAGGCGGCCTCAATTCCCAACGCCACCCCGATCTCTTCACCGAGTTGGGGGTCCCAGCTGTTGGCTACGGTGGCGGCGGTGGGGAAACAGGTTGCCGGCTCGGAGGCGTTGAGGCCCAGATGATCCGACGAGCCGACCTGCTTGCGCACACCGTGCGGGCCGTCCGAGAAGAAGATCGATCGTACGCCTTTGTTGGGCAGGTCTCGCGATTGCCAGGTGTTCTTGCCGCTCAGCAGCGATGCCTTCTCAAGAACAGAAAATTCTTCGGTCACTATCGTCTCCGTTGATGAACCGGACCTTGAGCCGAATGGCTTTCGGTCTTGCAGTTTGGACACTTCTATAAAATCAGCGCTTCTCAGGTGTGCGGCGCCCAGACGCACAACCGGTGCGAAGGCGCGCACAATCGGATCGATGAGGGCAGCGAAACGCCCCGCCGGAATGACCCGGCGGGGCGTTTGTGGTTCTGCGGTCAGCTGCCGGCGGTGGTGGACCCCATTGCTTGAGCTGCCTCATTGCGGCGGCGCTGGAAGCGCTTGATGGCGACCACCTCAAGGCCGATTAGTGCCAGGCCGAGGGCGCCCAGTACACCCCAAGTGATGAACTCCCACGGTGCGCGCGTCACCTCGGGTTGACCATCGGCGTAGACCCTGGAGTTGCCTGTTGTGAACAGGATGTTCTTGGCGGCCCGGCGCATTTCGATGACCGAGGTGGCCGACCGGTCCTGAACGTAGTTGATCCCCATGTCGACGGTGGCGAGCATGACGTCGCCGCCGCCGCGGACGATCCGATCGGCGTTCTGGTAGCCGTAGCCACCGAAGTAGTCGGTCAGCACCATGCCCTGGAAGCCCCACTGATCGCGCAGCACGGTTTGCAGCAGTTCGGGCATTGCGCCGGCGTAGACGGTGCCGATGAAGTTGAACGCGCTCATCACGGCTTGTGCGCCGCCGTCCTTGACGGCGATCTCGAAGGGACGCAGGTAGATCTCGCGGATCGACTGCTCCTCGGCCCAAGTCATCAACATGTTGTTGCGGTTGGTCTCTTGATCATTGAGTGCGAAGTGCTTGATGAAGGCATAGACGCCCAGTTCGCGGGCCCCGGTGACCTGTTGGGCCACCTGATTGCCGGACAGGATCGGGTCTTCGGAGAAGTACTCGAAGTTGCGGCCGGCGTAGGCGCTGCGGTGGATGTTCATCGCCGGGGCGTACCAGCCCGAGACGTTCATCTCCTCGGCCATCTTGCCGATCACGGTGCCGAACTGGTGGGCGAGGTCCTGGTTGAACGTCGCGGCTACCGAGACACTGATCGGCAGGCCGATTGAGCCGACACCAGTGAAGTTGTTGTTCAACGCGGCCGGGCCGTCGACGTCGATGGTCTGGATCTTGCCGACGGAGTTGGCCGCAGGGGTCTGGTAGCCGCCGTTGGCGATCAGGGTGTTCATCTCATCGAAGGTCATCTGGTCGAGCAACTGCTCCCAGCGTGGATCGTTGAAGTCGGCTCCGGCGAGGTCACCCAGTACCAGCCCGTTCTTGGCGCCGGTGGTCGGCATGACATCGGAGGCGTTGTTGAACGCCGTCGGGTCGTAGTTGCTGTTAACAACGAAGGTCGCCTTCAGGTCTGCCGCCAGCTCGGACGAGGCCGGAGCGGCGGTCGACTGCGCATAGTTCGCGAAGTTACCGGCCCGCGACAGGTAGGTGATGTCCTCTCCCTTTGCTGCATCGAACTGGTTGGTGGCCGGAATCAGGTCGCCATCGTGGGTGCTGTCGGCAGTGTTGTAGGTGATGGTCTGGTCGACGGTGATCGGCTTGGTGTCGATGACGGTGTGCGAATCCGACCGCAGCGAGATGTCATAGCGACCGGCCTCCAGCACGTAGGCGCCGCCATTCTTGACGTCATAGGACGCCATGTCGTCGTCGTCGAAGGTTACGGTGATGGTCTGCGACGCACCCGGTGCCAGCAGTTCGGTCTTGTCATAGGCGACCAGGTTGACTGCGGACTTCTCAATGCCGCCTTCGGTGTAGGGCGGGTTGAAGTAGGCCTCGACCACATCCTTGCCAGCCACATCGCCGGTGTTGGTCACCGTCACATCGAACGAGACCTTGCCGTTGGCGAGGCTGACCGGCCCCATCTGCTGGGTGAAGGTGGTGTAGGACAATCCGTAACCGAACGGATAGACAATCGAGGCGTCATAGTTGATCGCACCCTCGGCGGCTGCGGTCTCCCAGAATCGGTAACCCACGTAGATGCCTTCGACGTAGTTCACGAAGCTGGGCAGGACCGTCTGCTTGGTGAAGAACGAGGTTTGTGCGAACTCGTCCATGTTGGTGTAGGTGAAGCCGCCGAAGTTTTTCGCGGTGGGGGTCTGGCCCAGGTCACGGACGAAGGTGTCGGGGGTCTTGGCCGACGGGTTGGTCTCGCCGTCCAAGATCCGGCCCAACGCGTTGAAGCCGACCTGGCCGGGGGGCAACGCCCAGACGATGGCGTCCACCTCGGGATCGTCTGCCAGCTCGCCGAGTTCCATGGCGTTGGCACCGTTGTAGACCACGACCAGGGTCTCGGAGCTCTGCTTGGCCAAATCGATCATGTCGCGCTCGGAACGGGTCAACTGCAAGATACCGTCACCATCGGCGAACTCGTTGTACTCGGTCGAGTTGTTCGTAAACGAGAATGCCCCGTTGCTGGCGATCTCCGCGTTCACATTCTGTGGCAGGTCGTACCCCTCGCCGCCGGTACGCGAGATGGTGACAATCGAGGTGTCAGAGAAGGCCTTCGCCCCGGCCAGCAGGTCTGCGGGGTAGGTGGCCGCTGCCGGCTCCGGCAGCGTCCAGTCTGCGGTGAACATGCCGACGACCGGACGATCGGCCCGGTAGGCGGTGTAGAAGTTCGACAGGTCCTGGTTGGTCTCGAAGCCAGCATTGGCCAGACCACCCAGCAGCGAGGTCACCTCTTGGGTGGCCGACAACGAACCGGAGCCGGTGCCGCCGTAGACCGGGTTGGTCGACGCCCACCCGAAGACGTTCACCTTGGTGGTGCCGGCCAGCGGAAGGGTGCCGGTCTGGTTCTTCAGCAGCACCATGCCCTCGTCCGAGATCTGGTTGCCCAGCTCGCTGGCTGAAGCCATCGTCTCCTCGCTGAGGGTTCCCGAACCGGAGGCGAGGTCGAGCAGGTTGCGAAAGCCACCGTAGAGCATCGTGGTGACGGAGATCGCGACAACCAGGACCGCAGCGATCCAGGTCTGCGCTCGGGCGAACTTCCGGGTGGGTGGCTTGAGTTTTCGGACCGCGATGGTGACGCCGATGGCCAGCAGCAGAACCACCCCGATGGTGATCAGCTGCGGGCCCACGGAGGCGACCAGCGCCTGTACGTCCGCCCAGTTGATGTCAAGCATTGAGCCTGTACCTCTCTGTACTAAACGGGTGGGTGGCGGTGCGGGCATTGGTCTGCACAGCCAGCTTCATTTCCCGGCTAGTTCAGCAGTTGCCGATTGTGATCAGCCGGCTGCGCGCATGATCGGTGGGTTCTCACTCACAATCGGTCGGCGAGGGCGCCGCCGGCGAGGTTGCCGGGCCCGTCGCAGTGCCCGGGAGCAGCACCGTCAACTTGAACCAGTTGTCGGCGTTGGTCACCATCACCTCACCGCCGTACTTCTTGGCGGTGTGGCGGATGCTCTTGAGTCCCAGCCCGTGGCGTCCTGCGTCGGTCTTGCGGGTGCGCAGTTGGTCACCTTCGTAGTGCAAGGTGCCGTCGAAGTAGTTGTCGAACTGCATGGCCACGAACGTCCCCACGCGAGAGATCGTGACTCGCACCACGCGCTGTTGTGGATCTGCGAGCAGTTGCACGTTCTCGATGGCGTTGTCCAGGGCGTTACCCAGGATGGTTGCCAGGTCCATCGGGTGAATTCGCCCCAGTGCAGCGCCGTCGGCCATGCAGGTGAAGGTGATCTGGCTGGCCAGACAGTACTGAGCCTTGGCTGTCAAGATCGTGTCCAGCACCGGATTGCCCGTCTCGTAAGTTGCGCTGTGGGCGGTGACGCAGGCTTCAAGGTCATCCAGATAGGCGGTGCGACGCGCCGGGTCGAGTTCGGCCCGGATTGCCGCTACGTGGTGTTTCAGGTCATGCCACGTCCGGTTGGCCGTGTCGATGGCGTTCTTCGACTGAAGATACTGCTGATGCTGGGCAGCGACGACGTAGCTGAGGGCGGCAAGTTCGACGTCGGCCCGCTGCTTGCGCAGCTGCTCGTGTTGGGCGTAGAGGGCGATGTAGCCGCACAGATCTACCAGTGTCCTGATGTAGAAGACCTCGGTCGGCAAGGTGCCGCTGAACGGGGTTTGTTTCGTGACGAAGCTCAAGTTGCTCAGCGCGAAGGTGATGGCCGCGATGGATCCGGCGACGGCCAGGGTTCGTGGGCCGATATCGGGTGGCCGCTCCCGGCTGAAATGCCGTCGTTCGAGCAGCAAGGCGATTCCCAGGCCGACCGCATAGGTCGAAAGCCACAGCACCGAAGCAGCAGGCGACCAGATCTCGGCTCTGGTGCGGAAATAGAAGGTGCGCAGTTGCCACTCCAGCGACGCCAACAGTTCGGCCAGGACGAACGCCCGAGCCGCGACGTAGCCGCTGTCCCGCAAACCGATGCGCGTCGTCAATGCGATCAGGGTGAACATCGTCGCGAAGGCAGCCAGCATCCCCAAGACCCAGAAGGGCTGCGGCCAGGTGCCCGCCAACTGGTGCAAGCCCAGCATCGCCCCGAGCCCGGCAAGCAACAGAACCCCGAGCAAGAATCGACCGGGTCTCTTGGGCAGTAGCGAAATGTACAGGACGCAGCTGAGCCATTCGGCGAGAGCCGTGACGAAGCGCGGAATGTCGGGCAGGATCTCGGTCACAGCACTCGCGATCGACCGGAGTGGGCGGCCAGCGCGACGGCAAGCTCCTTCTTGCGAGAGCGGCTGACCGGCAGCTGGGCGCCCTGCGACATGATCGCGGTCTGGTTCCCGAACGCCAACACGTGCCGCAAGTTGGCGAGCAGGAAGCTGTTGATCTGGACGAAGCCCCGAGGCTCCAACTGCTCCGCCATCTCACGCAGCGTGCCGACCATCGACAAGGTGGCGTCCATGGTGTGAATCTCAAGCCGGTGTTTGACGCTCTCGATGTAGACCACCTTGGCGAGATTGATCCTGACCAGGTCTCCGGCGACCGGCACCACCACGAAGTCGTCTCGGGTCTGCTCGATCCGCTGCACCGCGCGCAGCAATTCTTGGGAGAAGGCGAAGTACGAGACTGGTTTGACCAAATAGCTGAGTGCGTTGACCTGGTAGCCGTTGATCGCGAGCTGCGCCATGTTAGTCACGAAGATGATGATGACCGCAGGGTCCACCTCTCGCACCAGCCGGGCGGTGGCGAAGCCGTCGAGGTTTTCCATCTGGACGTCCAGGAAGATGATGTCGAAGCTGGGCGCGTAGTGTCCGACCAGGTCGGAACCATCGGCGAACTCTTCGATGATCATCGGCTGATCGTGCTCAGCACGGTACTTGGTGAGATAATCGCGCAGCAGCTGCCTCGACTGCGCGTTGTCGTCCACTACCGCGATGCGGATCATGCGGCCTCCCCTGACGGGCGGGTTCAAACACAGCAAGTTTACCGGTGAAACGCACCTGTCAGCACGTGCTGACTAGGGTCAGTTGCCGATCCCGGCCGGCGAGTAGTGTGGGCGTCCGGTCTAGGTGAGGAGGACGGATGAGGCAGCTGGCCAGCGTGCTGGCATCGGTCGCCGTGGGCGTCGCTATCTTGGGCACCTCGCTGACCGTCGTCTTAGCCGCCAGATTCAGCTACCCGTGGTTCTCGGCCGGCCGGTACAACAGCCATCAGCTCACCATGGCCCAGATGCAGGCGAACTACGACCGGATCATCGAGTACAGCCTCTTCCCGTGGGTGCGCGAGTTGCACCTCGAAACCCTGCCGATGTCGGACGCCGGCGCCCAGCACTTCGCCGAGGCCAAGGACATCTTCCAGCTCTTCGTCCAGGGCGGACTGCTCGCCTTGGTGGTGGCTGTGGTGCTCGGCAGCTGGCTGTGGCGCCGGCATCGGTCGACCGGCTTCCTCACCGCTGGGGCGATCATCGCGCTGGCCACGCCGTTGATGCTCGCGGTCCCACTGGCGATCGACTTCGACCGGGCGTTCGTGGTCTTCCACGAAATCGCCTTCGACAACGAACTGTGGATTTTCGACCCGCGCACCGACCCGATCATCGACTACCTGCCCGAGGCGCTGTTCATGCGCAACGCGTTCGCGATCCTGGTTGTGATGATCGTGTTGTCGGTGGCCGCGATCCTGGTCGGACGCAGGCTGCGGCGTCGCGTCCGCCCCGTTGATGAGTTCAACCGACGCTGACCACCGAGGCGTGGACCACCTCTTCGCTCAACTGCTCAAGCTCGGCAGTGTTCGCCGCGATGATGTAGGTCCCGATCGTCAGATCGAGATCGACCAGGTAGGTCACCTCGATCCGGGCTACCAACTCGCAGACGGGGAAGTGCTGGGCGGTCTGCGGTGGGGTGCCGAACTGCAGGTGGGACAGCCGGAAGCCGTCGGGGGAGTGGTCGGGGCAGTTCGTCGACACCGTCGCGTCATGGCTGGTCCAGTCCCGCCCGGCGAAGTTGACCGGACGCGCCGAGGAGTCGAGCACCTCGAAGTGGTTGTCGTCGAAGTCCAGCCCAAGCGCCGGTAGGGCCAACCTGCGCTGGTCGAACTCGGCCACCAGCGCGACCTCGTCCGCGGACAGTGGGCGTCCCCGACCCTTCAGGTAGTAGCTGCCCACGTAGGCGGCGTACAGCGGGTGCCCTGGCTCGAAGATCGCGCTGTGGGGCTGCCAGCGGCCGAAATCGGCGAAGGTGAACTCGACGGTGAAGTCCACCTGTGAACCCAGCCAGGCCGACATGCCCTTGTCGTCGTTGAAGGTGATTATCAGTGGGTACAGCCCAGCGCCGCGCAAAGGCATCGCCACCTGTACCCCGGTTTCCCGGGGCACCGAGCGGCGCTCGAACCACCAGTCGTAGCCCGTCATCAGCGCAAGCGAACGGTATCTGGCGAACCATGGGTTGACGGCAAGGTTGACCAGCACCAGCAGCGCGAGCCCAGCCGCCAGCCACCCCCAGCGCCTTCGCCGCAGGGCCATCAAGGGAGTTTGATCTTGCTGGGGTCACCGCCCAGGATCAGCTCACCCGAACTCGGCACGGTGAGGATCTCGCTTCCGGCGTCGGTCACCACGATCGTTTGCTCGAACTGGGCCGACCAGGAGCCGTCCTTGGTGAGTACCGTCCAGCCGTCGTCCCACTGCGTGGTGCGCGGACTGCCCAAGGTGAGCATCGGCTCCACGGTGAACGTCATGCCCGGCACCATGATGGTGTCGTTCATCGGCTCGTCGTAGTGCAGCACGATCAGCCCGGAGTGGAACGCGGTGTGCACGCCGTGTCCGGTGTACTCGCGCACCACGCCGTAGCCGAAGCGGCGGGCGTAGGCCTCGATCACCCGTCCGATCACCGAAAGCGGTCGCCCCGGCTTGACCGCCTTGATGCCCCGGTACATCGCCTCCCGGGTGCGTTCGCACAGCAGCCGGGCCTCTTGCGCGACCTCACCCACGTAGAAGGTGGCGCAGTTGTCGCCGTGGACGCCGCCGAGATAGGCGGTGGAGTCGATCTTCACGATGTCGCCCTCGGCCAGCGGGCGGGCGTCCGGGATGCCGTGGCAGATCACCTCGTTGACCGAGGTGCAGATGGCCTTCGGGAAGCCGCGGTAGTTCAGGGACGCCGGGTAGGCGCGGTGATCTGCCAGGAACTCGTGGGCCACAGCATCCAGATGATCGGTGGTGACACCGGGCCTGATCTCGGCTGCAGCGACCAGGATCGAGTCGGCCGCCACCCGTCCGGCCACCCGCATGGCCTCGATGATCTCGTCGGATTGCACGTGCGACCCGTCGTAGTGCTCCGGACCCATCTCGCCCACATAGGGTGGCCGGGGCACACCAGCCGGCACCGCACGCATCGAACTTATCGGGAAGGCCTTGATGGGGTCGCTCACCCAGCCGATTCTAGACCGGCCTCACCCCACGGCCAGACTGGCGATGGACGCGTCCACCAACTCCCGGCGGCGGTCATCGCCGATGGTGACGCTGGCCACGAAGATCCCCATCCGCTGCGGATCACCCAGGTCGACCACGATGATGTCGACGACGTCGCCGTCGATCTCCGGCATGTCGGGCGAGTCGATGTGCACCTCGGAGCGCATTCGCCAGGCGGGATGGCCGCTGATCGTGGCGGCCTCGTTGACCAGATCGACTCGGTGGGTGAAGTTGAGGTAGTAGCCGGACGAGGCGAAGCACTCCATCGATTGCCGGGCGGCCGTCTGCGGGTCGACGAAGCCATCCGACGCGTTGACCTGACCCACTCCGATGTTGCTCATCCAACCGGTACGCACAGTGTCCATCTGGGTGTGGAAGTCGGAGACCCACTGCAGGTACATGTCGGCGTCGCGCCAACCGCCGATCTTGTCCACGACCAGTCCGCCGCCCCGCAACCGGCCGTCGGTGCCCTGACTAGTCACGTCCTGGTTGGTGGTGTACGGGCAGGCGATCAGGCTCGCCGCAGTAGGTGGTGGCGTCGGCTTTGAGGTCTCGTCCCAACCTTGCACGGTCGGGCTCGCCGAGTTGGTGTCCTCCGGGACGCCGGAGAACCCGCCTCCGCCGCGCGTCCCACCGAAGACCAACCAGGCGACCAGCGCCACCAAGACCAGGATTGTGATCATCACGCCAAGCCAGACCCAGTTGAATCCACCAGCGCTCCGGTTCTTCGACGGACGGGCGGCTGGGAGGGGCGGCGGTTCGCGGGGGTCTTGGGTGGTGTGATCCGACCAGGCGTTGCCGTCCCAATAGCGGTAGCGTTGCCCACCGGCCGGATCGGGGTACCACCCAGGCATCGACATGGCATGAAGTCTATGCTGCTGACCAGATCAGGCACCCCCGCATTCTGGGCGCCGACTGGCAGACTAAGGGCATGGATCGTCAGACCGAGTTCGTGCTGCGCGCCGTCGAGGACCGCAACATCAAGTTCATTCGCTTGTGGTTCACCGACGTGCTGGGCTTCCTGAAATCGGTCGCCATCGCCCCCGCTGAGCTGGAGGGTGCCCTCAGTGAGGGTGTCGGGTTCGACGGCTCGGCGATCGAGGGCTATGCCCGGGTCTACGAGGCCGACATGATCGCCCACCCCGACCCCGGCACCTTCCAACTGCTGCCGTGGCGCACCCAGGCCGGCACCGCCCGGATGTTCTGCGACATCACCATGCCCGACGGCTCCCCGGCCATGGCAGATCCCCGCCATGTGCTCAAGCGGGCCCTCAAACGGGCAGCCGACATGGGGTTCACGTTCTACACCCATCCCGAGATCGAGTTCTTCCTGCTGCGCAACCCGATCACCCCTGGTGTCGAACCGATCGCCTTGGACGGCGGGGGCTATTTCGACCACACCACGATGGACGAGGGCACCGACTTCCGGCGCGACGCCATCAGCATGCTGGAGCAGATGGGTATCTCGGTGGAGTTCAGCCACCACGAGGGGGCGCCGGGCCAGCACGAGATAGACCTGCGTTACGCGGACGCCTTGAGCATGGCTGACAACATCATGACCTTCAAGGTGGTGCTGAAGGAGGTCGCCGTGTCCCAGGGCATCCGGGCGTCCTTCATGCCGAAACCGTTCACCGAACACGCCGGGTCCGGCATGCATACCCATCTCAGCCTCTTCGAGGGCGACCAGAACGCCTTCTACGACGCCACCGACGAACTACGGATGAGCAAAATCGGCAAGCACTTCATCGCCGGCCTGCTGGCGCACGCCAAGGAGATCACCGCGGTCACCAACCAGTGGGTCAACTCCTACAAGCGGCTGGCTTGGGGTGGCGAGGCGCCCAGCTACGTCTGCTGGGGACGCAACAACCGGTCGGCGCTGGTGCGCATCCCGTTGTTCAAGCCCGACAAGGCCAGCTCGGCGAGAGTCGAGTACCGGGCCATCGACCCCGCCTGCAACCCCTACTTGGCCTACGCGCTGCTGCTGAACGCCGGCCTGGCCGGGATCGAGAAGGAGTTGCCGCTGCCGCTGGAGGCCGAGGACGACGTCTGGGCGCTCAGCGACCGGGAGAGGGTGGCGTTGGGTATCGAGTCTCTGCCGCGGAACCTGGAGGGCGCGATCGCGGTCATGGAGTCCAGCGAACTGGTCGCCGAAACCCTCGGCGAACACGTCTACGACTACTTCATGCGCAACAAGCGAAGCGAGTTCGACGCCTACCGTCGCGAGGTCACCCCCTACGAACTGCGGACGCTGCTGCCCCGGCTGTGAGCTGGGCTCCGGCTCAATGAGGCCGGAACGCCGGCAATGTGCGCGCGGCGTCGGCCGCATGCGTCCCCGAGTAGGTCAGGGAACCGGACGCCACGGCGCGCGTCCAGCTCTGCCGAGCGGTGGCCAGCGCGAGGAAGGTCGCCGGGTCGGTCTCTACCACGTTCGGCGGCGTGCCCCGGGTGTGGACGGGTGCCTCGGCGCGAGCGCCGATCTGTACCGCGGCGTACGGGGGGACGCGCAGCTCGATGCTGCGTCCCGGGTGCCGCTCGGCGAGGACTGCGGCGAGCGAGCGAACGGCCTCGGCCAGCGCGGGCGGCTGCGTGACGCCGACCGTATCAATGGCCAGGTCGACCGCCAAGATGATGTTGGCCCGCAGGTAGTCGATCAGCCGGACGCTGCCGAACCTGGATGCCACGGTGTTGGCCAGGTCGGGGCGGCCCAAGGCGTCCGACAGGTCACTGACCTGAGGGGCGAGCTGGCGAGCCAGCGTGGCGGCGTCCTC
>CALMKG010000267.1 GCA_937867175.1 uncultured Propionibacterium sp.
CTGGAGCGGCACCTCGACGGCGGCGCCCACCCCGTGGTGCGACGAGTGCTCCAGCGCTTACTCAACCGGCTGGGCGACCTGGCACGGGGCGCCGACAACGCGGACGCCTTGCTCGGGGTGGCTGAACGGGCGTCGACGCTGTTCGGGCGCGCGGTTGAAGGGCACCCCGACCCGGTCGGCCTCGCCCGCTGGCTGGTCGGCTTCCGGGTCGAGTACGGCGGCTGGCCGTCGCTGACGCTGGACGCGGTGGCCCACGCGCTCGACGAGCCCGCCTGGGACGCCTACCGCGGGAGCGTCACGGCCCTGGGCGGGGGTGGACCGTCAGCCGACCCCTACCGCAGCGAGAAGGACCGCATGCTGCTGGAACTGGCCGATCACGACGGCGATGTCGACCGGGCCGTCGCCCTGCTGTCTGGAGGTGACCGGCCGTATTACCGGGAGATCTTCCGCCGGCTTCGTGACGCCGGACGGGACGCTGACTCCCTCGCGTGGTTGGACCGAGCCGTCACCCAGGACTGCGTGGACGTCGCCTGGCGGGCGGGACCCACCATCGTGCCCGTCGCGGACGCCGTCGACGCCTTCCTGGACGGTGGGCGTCAGGACGCCGCCCTCGCGATCGCGCGGAGGATGTTCGACCGCGACCTCAGCGTGGACGCCTTCCGACTACTGAGCCACGTGGCGGAACGGTGCGGACGCCGGGACGAACAACGCACGTGGGCGTTCGAGCAGACCACCCAGCAGGCACAGAGCAGCAGCGGCGCCCACCTCGTCAGACTCCACCTCGCCGACGGGAACCTCACGCAAGCGTGGGAGGCGGCGGAAGCGTTCGGCGCCGGCCACGCGTGGCGCGAACTCGTGGACGCCTCCGCAGACGACTTCCCACTCCGGGCGGGGCGCCTGTGCCTGACTCAAGTACTGGAGTCGCTCACCACACCCGACTCCAAGCGGTACCCAGCCATCGTCGACCTCCTCGTCAAAGCACGCGCCCTCTACGACACGGCAGGCCACCGAGCCGAGACGGACGCCGAGATTCTCCGCTTGCGCGAGCTCTACCGCCGCCGTCCCGCCCTGATGTCGGCCATGAACCGGGCCGGACTACCCTCATGACCCACGCCGTCCGGTGGAGGTGGCAGTTATAGCCCACGGCTGACACGTCTCGGATCTGCTCGGCTCCCCTGCCGCCCGACATCGAGGTCCACGAACTCGAAGCTGCAGGGCACTCGGCACACTGCGAGTTCCCGGAACTCGTCAACCCGATCCTGATCCGATTCCTGACCGCCTGAACACGCGGGCCCCCGGAACCCCAACGAGGCGGGGTGGAACGCGCCTGCAGCGGCAGATTCGGATGTTGACGTCCAGCAAGGGTCCAAAGCCACGACAGACCCGAGTTGGGTTCGCCGGGGCTTCACCGACGCAGTACTCTCCCCCTGTGGGGATCAAGGTCACTGGCTTCAGCACCCCTGTCGCGGGCGTGTCCTGGGAGCTAACCAAGTCGGAGAAAGAAGTCGCGCAACATATCGTGACCTTCTTAGAAGACCGGCGGCTGCTCTTCGGCGAGCGCCATATGGAAGACGAGCTACTGTGCTACCGCTCGGCAGGCGCCATCCGCGCGTACCTCACCGAGCAGATGCAGGGGTTGAAAGACGCCAGCCCACTTCGCCATTCCTTGGGCATGATGCGTGCTGCTTGTCGCCAATTCATGGACCGTGGCGAGCCCGGTGGAAGAGGGTTTGAGCGTCACTTTGCCTACGGCCCTGATGGCTTCGGCTACGCCCTAGGAGACCTCAGAACAGCGATTGGCCTACAGCTGGCCGCCATCCTCAGCCAGTTCCCCATGGAAGTCGAGGAGGGTCTGCTGCGTATCCTCCCTCCTCGTGATGAGGAGGAGGATGCAGACATTTCGGATTGGATACCCGGCTTCGCGCCTGACGAGTAGCGCGTGAGGCCTCTGGAGTCTGTCCCCTATCGAGGGAGACCGGCGTGCACCAAGGCATCACGCGCAGGGCGGCAAAGTCGGTCGTGCGCTCGGGAACCGGAGCCGACAGGCTACCCTCACGC
>CALMKG010000268.1 GCA_937867175.1 uncultured Propionibacterium sp.
GTGTGCCGGGGCCCCGGACAGTTTCGGTTTGCGGGCCCGGGAATGCCACAATTGGCAGTCGTGACGGACTGAGATGGTCCGCACGGGCGCATAGCTCAGTTGGTTAGAGCAGCTGCCTTACAAGCAGCAGGTCGTTGGTTCGAGTCCGACTGCGCCCACCGGCTCGCTCCCCATGCTCGTGGTCCCCTCTTCGTGGCTGGGGCGCCACACCCGAGCAACCCATCGTCAGCCTGGGATTCGTGCTATCAGCTCGGCGCGTCGATGAATCTGGCCACCGATGGCAAATGGACCGCTCTCCTTTTCGGCAAGTCGCTCCCGAGATCAAGGCCTGCTCTCATTTAACATTCAGCAAAGACAAGGCCGAATACCCCTTTCGGGTGACTGGGTTCGCAGTCTCCCGAGAAGCGAGTCGTCCCGGCAGGAGGATCTTGTTCGAAATGTTGTTGAAGACGCGTCTGGATTGGGGACTCTTCCTCGTAGCGACCCTTCTCTCGGCGATCACACTCACCACCGGAGCAGTCGCGGTTCATGCGGACGATGCACGCGGCCGGGCCGAGTCGTATGCAGTCCCGGCAGCCGCCGATCCGGGGGCAGGTGCTTGACGCCCGGCGGACGCCAAGCACCGGTCGTCCTCAGGACTGGCTCGGCGTCCCCGTAGAGGTACTAGCCGAGGCGCTGCCTGACCAGACCGGCCACGGTCTTGCCGTCGGCGCGTCCCGCCACCTGCTCGTTGACGGCACGGACGATGGCACCCATCTGCTTCATGGACGGCTTTGCGCCCAACTCGGCTTCCGCTTGGGCGACCTGCTCGTCGACGATCGCGACCAACTCGTCCGCGCTGAGTTGCTGCGGCAGGTAGCGGGTCAGGAATTCGGCCTCCGCGGCCTCCTTTGCGGCGAGCTCTGGGCGTCCGGCGGCCGCGTAGGTTTCTGCCGACTCGGTGCGGCTGCGTTGCTCTTTGGTCAGCACTGCGATTTCCTCGGACTCCGACAGGACACGCGCCTGCTCGCCGGCCACCTCGGCGTACTGGATGGCCCCGAGTGCCATCCGGATGGTTGACTTCGCGAATTCGTCCCTCGCCTTCATGGCTGCGGTCAGGTCGGCACGCAACTGATCCTTGATGACGCCCATGTCTTGCTCCTTTCGGCGCCCAACGGGCGCAAGGGCCATTGTCCCACCGCCGCTGTAGACTCCCTACTTGTGGCAGCTGCAGATCTCCCCGACATCATTCACGACCTCGATCGGACGTTGACCTCCATCGAGGCGGTTGTCGACCCAGCCGCCAAGAAGGCTGAGATCGCGAAGCTCGGGGAGGAAGCAGCCGCGCCCGACCTGTGGAGCGACCAGGTCAACGCCCAGCGCGTGACCAGTCGGCTCTCCCGCCTGACAGCCGAGGTGGAGCGTGTGGAGGAACTCCGCCAACGTCTCGACGACGTTCAGGTGCTGCTGGAGCTCGCCATCGAGGAGCGCGATCTCGACAGCCAGGCCGAGGCGCAGCGCGACCTCGCGTCCCTGAAGAACGACATTGAGGCACTCGAGGTCCGTACCCTGCTCAGCGGTGAGTATGACCACCGCGATGCGCTGATCACCATCAGATCTGAGGCTGGGGGAGTGGACGCCGCCGACTTCGCGGCGATGCTGTTGCGCATGTACGAACGGTGGGCCGAACGCCACGGCTACAGCTTCGAGGTCTACGACATCAGCTACGCCGAAGAAGCGGGCATCAAGTCGGCCACCATGGCGATCAGGTCGCCGTACGCCTACGGGACGCTCTCGGTGGAGCAGGGCACCCACCGCTTGGTCCGGATCAGCCCGTTCGACAACCAGGGTCGCCGTCAGACGAGCTTCGCTGGTGTCGAGGTGCTGCCGGCTGTCGAGGAAACCGACCACATTGACATCCCGGAGTCCGAGATCCGTGTAGACGTCTTCCGCAGCTCTGGCCCGGGGGGTCAGTCGGTCAACACCACCGACTCCGCGGTCCGGATCACCCATTTGCCGACCGGGCTGGTGGTTAGCTGCCAGAACGAGAAGAGCCAGATCCAGAACAAGGCGGCGGCGTTGCGCGTCCTGCAGGCTCGGCTGCTCGAGAAGGCTCGCCAAGACCGCGAGGCCGAGATGAACGCCCTCAAGTCGGACGGCAACTCGTGGGGTTCGCAGATGCGCAGCTACGTGCTGCACCCGTACCAGATGGTCAAAGATCTGCGCACCAACTACGAGACCGGCAACACCGACGCCGTCTTCGACGGCGACATTGATCCGTTCATCGATGCGGGCATCCGTTGGCGCCGTCGCGAAGAGGTCGCTGCGTCCTGACCTGAGCCAGTGGGTGCAGAAGATGTCCAAGACGGGATCTGGATGCACCCATTCGTGCCGGCGTCCGCCGAAACCCCGCGTGGCGGTCCCGAAACGACTTGACCGTTCGCCTAGACTCACCCAAGGACTGAGAATTTCTCAGAAACGCTTCCATGCGCTCGCGGCCCCCCGTGACCAAACGCCCGGGCCCGGGCGTCCCGGCGGACGCGGGTGCGTGCAGCGGGGAAGCGCTCAGATAGGCACGAGGAACAGGACGGTCACGTGATCACATTCGAGGACGTGTCGAAGATCTACGCGGGTCAGACCAAGCCCGCGCTTCGCCACATCAACCTCCAGATCGAGCGGGGTGAGTTCGTCTTCCTCGTGGGCACCTCCGGCTCGGGCAAGTCCACTTTCCTCCGCCTGATCCTGCGTGAGTACCGGCCCACCTCCGGCCGTATCTTCGTGCTGGGCAAAGATCTCGGTCGGCTGCACCAGTGGAAGGTGCCGGCGCTGCGTCGCCAGATCGGCACCGTCTTCCAGGACTTCCGGCTGCTGCCCGGCAAGACCGTCTACGAGAATGTCTCGTTCGCTCTGCAGGTGTTGGGACGCCCGACCTCCGAGATTCGGCAGGTGGTACCCGAGACCATCGACTTGGTCGGCCTGAGTGGCAAGGAGGGGCGCCAACCGGAGGAGTTGTCGGGCGGTGAGCAGCAGCGCGTGGCCATTGCCCGGGCGATCGTCAACCGTCCGAAGTTGCTGATCGCCGACGAGCCCACTGGCAACCTCGACCCGCAGACCAGCGTCGGCATCATGAAGCTGCTCGACCGGATCAATAAGCGCGACACCACGATCATCATGGCCACCCATGATCAGACGATCGTCGACCAGATGCGGCGCCGAGTCATCGAACTCGACCAGGGCAATCTGGTTCGCGACCAAGCCAAGGGCGTCTACGGCACGGCCTGACCCTGACCCAACCTTTCGAGGAGAGCACCAACCAATGCGACACACTTTTCGCGAGACCTGGTCGGGTCTGAAGCGCAACATGTCGATGACGATCGCGGTGATCGTCACGATGACCGTCTCACTGACTTTGTTCGGTCTTTCGGTGATGACCTTCCAGGAGGTCGATCGGGTCAAGGGACGCTGGTACGACAAGATCGAGATCTCGGTCTTCTTGTGCACCAAAGATTCCGCCGGCACGAGTCAATCCGGCAACTGCGAACCGGGGCAGGACACCTCCGACGTCCAGCGGGAGAACATTCGCACCCGACTGGAGCAGAACCCCGACGTCCAAGAGGTTTTCTACGAGTCCAAGCAGGATGCGTATGACGATTACCAGCGCACCTATGCAGATTCTCCGCTGCTCGATTCGCTGACTGTCGATCAGATGCAGGATTCCTATCGCGTCAAACTGAAGGATCCTGAGAACTACCAAGGCGTGGTTGCCGAGGCGTCGAGCTTGCCTGGTGTGCAGAACGTGCTCGACCTCCATCAGGTGCTCGACCCCATTTTCTCCGTGCTCAATGGTCTCAAGTGGGGGACGATGGGCATGGCTGCCCTGCTCTTGGTGGCCGCCATGTTGCAGATCGGCAACACCATTCGCATGTCGGCGTTCACCCGGCGCCGGGAGATCGGAATCATGAGGCTGGTTGGTGCGTCCAACGTCTACATCATGCTGCCGTTCCTGTTGGAGGCCCTTTTTGCGGGGGTCGTCAGCACGATCTTGTCCGCCATTGTCGTGTTCGGTTCCTATGAGTTCCTCATCGAACGTAACGCTAAAGTCTCAATCAAGGCTTTACCCTGGATCACTTGGGGAGACGCGTGGATGGCCGTCGGGTGGGTTGCCATTGTCGCGGTTGTGCTGTCTATTGTGCCCACGTTGATCACTACACGTAGGTACCTGCGCGTCTGAACAAGGGAGTGTGACCGTGGCTCGAGGGCTGACCAATGCTGGACCTGTCTCGAGAAACGCCAATCCGATCCGTGGCCGGGGGTGGCCGTTGCGTTTGGCCGCCTTGGTCCTCGTCGGCGCGCTGTGGCAGCCGATGCTGCCGGCCGCCGCCGATGACCTGGACGACCAGCAGTCCGCCCTGCAGGACCGGATTGCCAACTCGAATACCGCAATCTCGGGCTACAGCGTCGAACTGGACGCCGCGACCGCTCAGGTCTCCCAGTCCCGAACAGCACTGGCCGACGCCAGGGCAGTGCTGGCTCGGGCTGCAAGCGAACGCGACGCTGCAGCGCAGGTGGATGCCCAGAAGACCACGGAACTGTTCGACGCGGAGCAGGCCCTGACGCTGGCGCAGGACGCGGTTGCGGCCGGCCAGCAGGGCGTCGCCGCCCAGAAGACCAAGGCCGTTGTCGACATGCGGACCACCCATCAGCAGAACACCGCGATGCTGTCGATCGGCATGCTGTTCGTCGATACCGCGGACGCCGGCGACGTGAGCTCGCGCGTCCAGTGGGCGTCGACGCTGTACAACGCCAACGCCTCCGAGGTGAACCGGCTCACCGAGATGCAGCTGCAGCTGCAGAACGACCAGACGCTGATGGCGAACCTGGAGGACCAGGCCCGGGTAGTGCGCGAGGCGGCCGCCGCACATCTGGCTGTCACCCAGGCCGCAGAGCAGGCAGCCGATGAGGCAGCCGCCAAGGTCTCCGAATTGCTTACAGCCAATGAAGCCGCCGAGGCCGCAGCCGTGAAGGTGCTCGCCGACGAGCGCGCCAGCAATGAGGCCATGCAGGCCGAGATGGACGCCGTCACCCAGCGAATCCAGCAGCGCAACGCCGAACGTGCGGCGGAGGCTGCCCGGCAAGCGGCCGCCGCAGCTGCAGCCGCAGAGGCTGCTCGGCAAGCGGCCGCCAGCGCCGCCCAGCAGTCCTACTCCTCGGCGGCGAGCGAGCCGGCTGCCGCAGC
>CALMKG010000269.1 GCA_937867175.1 uncultured Propionibacterium sp.
GGTCAACTTCTCGATCCACGATCGAATCGTCGACGACCTGATCGACGCCGGTTACCGGGTCAAGAAGAATCCGGCTGACAAGACTGCCGTCCTGGTGTGCTTCCCGATCGCCTATCCGGGTCATCGCCTCTACGAAGAGAAGGTGGTCGAGATCGACGGACGTGACGAGATCCTGGAAGTCTCGGCGGAGACTGCCATCGACCAGTTGGAGCGCTATCGCTTCCTCATGGATCACTACGTCGACCACAATTGCTCGATTACGGTGTCGTTCGACGAGAACGAGATCGAGGAGATGGTCGACTGGTTCGACGCCAATTGGGACACCTACGTCGGTGTGAGCTTCCTCAAGCGCAATGCCCCGACCCGCACTGCCGAAGAACTTGGTTTCAAGTATCTTCCTCAGGAATGCGTGTCTCGTCGGATGTTCGAGGAGTATGCCTCTTCTCTGAAGGACATCGACATGTCGCATGACACCACCGACAAGATGTTGGACGACATCACTGCGTGTTCGACCGGCGCGTGCCCTGTTCGCTGAGGTAAGAAGAAGTGACCGAGAGTAACGAGATGCACCCCGAAGAGTACATCAACGATTCTGACTTCGTCGTCATGACGAAGCCCGGCTGTACCTACTGCGATCAGGCCAAGGCCCTTCTGACTCAGAAGGGTTTCACCTATCGTGAAGAGCGCTTCGAGACTCCCGAGGACTTCGATCGGTTCATCGGACTCGGGTTCCGGACGTTCCCTCAGATCTACGACGGTCCCACCTACATCGGTGGGTTCATGGAGCTTCGGAGGTATCTCATTTGACGATCACCCCGGCGCAGCGTCACTCATTCGCGGAAGATCTGCGGGACATCGCCGATATGGTCGAACACGGCGATGTTTCGTCGGTGGCGGTCACCTACATTGGTGCCGACGGAGACGACATCCAGTGCTGGATCTTGGATGGGCAGACGTCCACGCTGGTCGGAGCGACCGAGATGCTGAAGTCCATGATCATCGACTTCGAGTTGACGTCACAGGCCATCGATGACATCGAAGGCGATGAAGATGAAGACGAAGACGATGCATGAAGCAGAGGAGCCGCCCAAGGGCGGCTCATTCATTTCGTGATGGTCGGAAGTCGATCCGACTTCTTCAGGACGTGCGCGAGGTAGACGTCCTTCGGAGGGTAGAAGTAGGACAACCCTCCGAACGTCACGCCCATAATGATCAGCATGCAGATCACAGGAATAACGTTCTTCATCCGGCGTTCTCCTCACGCTTGTTCGTGAGGTAGACCCCGCGCCGACCCTGGAAGACCGAGGAGACGCATCGCGCCTGGAAGATCGCGTCACTGAGAGCGTGATGTTCGATCCCCTCCTTCTTGCCCATGCGCTTGCTCCACGTCCCGCCCTGCGCGAGCATGTAGGTGAGATAGTCGTCCCCTGAGGGAACTTCCTTGAAGCCGACGACGTCGTAGAGGGTGCGCGTGTCACGGAAGATGCGGTGACTTCCGAACACCGCGTCCGGATCGAATCCGTTGCGAGACAGATGGAAGATCGTGATGGGGGTGTCGAAGGTCGCCCCGTGCGACCAGACGTGCATCGGAGTCGGTCCGTGATCACTCTTCGTGTGCGCCATCCAGTCAGCGAAATCACTGAGCGCCTGCTTGATGTGCATGCCATCCGTGAGGCACTTCGCCATCTCCCTGCGAGCATCGTCGGGAAGGAGCATGTGCCACGCGAGAGTCCTCGGATCGATCCGCCCATACTCCTGACCGGTGGGGGTGATCCGCCGATAGAAGGAATTGAGGACCGTGTCGTTGGTGTAGGAGAACTCGCAGGCTCCGATCGACAACATCACGGCGTCCGGAGTGACGGCGAGGGTTTCCAGATCGATCATGATGGGCATCAGAGCAGGCTCCATTCGCTGAAGTCGACAGACTTCTCAATTCCCCACTCCTTGAAGAGCGGTTCGGTCAGCCGGGCCGGGTGAATTCCAGGACGAGCCTTGCCGAGCATGGCGAGACAATCGAGAAGGAATTCGTTCGTGGTGGGGGCCAACTCCGGAAGGCGCGCGAGACCGGTCCCCAGACCGTCCGAAGGGATGATGATCACGTATCCGGCGCACGCCATCTTCAGCGCTTCGAGAACCGGAGCGATGATCGCCTGGATGTTCGCATCCAAGGTAGAATCCGAGAAGAACGCATCGGACTCCATCGACCCACGTCTCTTGGTGGGGATTCCGATCGCATTCGGTTCTCCACGCATCTCCTTGGCTTGACCACCATAGCCGACGCGCAACAGATTGTCTCCGAAGAGATAGATTGCCTTACCCTGATTGGCGCGCAAGTCAGAGCGATAGATCATTTTCTGAAGGATGATCACTGACGAACTCCATAGTACATGGCGATCAGTTCTTCGGTAGATCTGGTGTCGTCGTAGGAGATGGTCGCGCATGAGCAGCCGGATTCTCGGGTGCAGTGTCGCGCGATAGACTGACACAGGCGCATTTCATCACCAGGACGCATCTCTGAACGCGCCTCGGCGATGGCGTCGACGAGGGATGAGAACAGTCCGAGTTCGCTCATTGCGTCCTCCCCTTGAGGGTGTGGGGAACCTCGAACAGACGGTTTCCCGTGGCCGTCGCGAGAAGAGTGTAGAACTTGAGCCGAGAGATGACGGCGCTGATCTGGATGACCGGATCGGCGTCGCTGCCGTCGGCCCCGCTACCAACGAGCAACCCACGCCCTGCGATCGGGTTCGGCGTGAGTCCAACCAGATGGAAGAACCC
>CALMKG010000270.1 GCA_937867175.1 uncultured Propionibacterium sp.
GGATGTGGTCGCCGACGAGCGCGGGGTTCGGCTTCCCGAGCCGGTCTTCGACACCGTCCACGTCGACCATTCGCTCTTCGACTGACTGTTCAGGCGGTGGGTGGGGCGATCACCTTCGCCGCGTCCTTGGTGCGCTGGTTGCGGCGCCAGACACAGTTACCGGTTCCGATGACGCCGATCGCCGTGCCGGTCGGGGTGACTGTTAGCCACCAACGCTCGGGCGCCAGTTGGGGCATCAGCAACGCCAGCAGCAAAGCCAGCGCGAACACCGCGGTCCCGATGGCGAAGGCCCGGACCCCATCGTCAGACAACGGTTCAATCGGCGCCTGACGCAGCGAAGGTTGCCAGGGCGCCTGCTGGTTTGCGCTGTTAGCAGGATCCGAGCGCTCGGATGGCAGGTGCTCGCTCATGGAACCCATCGTAAGGGTCTGCAGCGATTACCCTACGATGACGCCCATGATCACCAATTCCCCGAAGGGGGCGCCGGTCTCGAGGCCCCAGAAACAGCAGTCGGCCATCGACGGATGGTTCGAGATAAGCAAGCGCGGCTCCACGGTTTCGGGTGAGGTGCGCGGTGGTCTGGTGACCTTCTTCACGATGGCCTACATCCTGGCCCTGAACCCGCTCATCATCGGGACCGCCGCCGACCGCGACGGCAATCTGATCTCTGGCGCCGCCAAGTTCACCGATGCCGCTCAGACGATGGTCGACTCGGCGGCCGTCAGCCAGTCGATCGGCATGGTGGCGGCGGTCACCGCGCTGATCGCCGGCGTGATGACGATCCTGATGGGGGTTGTCGGACGCTTCCCGATCGGTCTTGCCGCCGGTCTCGGCCTGAACGCGATGCTGGCCTACGTGATCGCCCCGATCATGACTTGGCCGGAGGCCATGGGGCTGGTCGTCATCGAGGGTGCCGTGATCACCTTGTTGGTGCTCACCGGCTTCCGGGAGGCCGTCTTCCGTGCGGTGCCACTGAACCTGCGCGTGGCGATCAGCGTCGGTATCGGTCTGTTCATCACATTGGTCGGGCTGGCGGACGCCGGCATCGTCCGCCCGGGCAGCCCGCTGGTGCAACTGGGCGTGGGCGGGTCGCTGATGGGTTGGCCGATCTTCGTCTTCGTGGCGACCTTCTTCCTGCTGGCGTTCCTGCACCTGCGCAAGGTACGCGGGTCGATGTTGTGGGCGATCATTGCCGGCACCGTGCTCGCCGTCATCCTGGAGGCGGTGACCCGCATCGGCCCCCAGAATCAGGGTGCCAACCCCACCGGTTGGGCGCTCAACGTGCCGGCCTTCCCCGGCATGGGCGCCTTCACCGCCCCTGACCTGTCCCTGCTGGGCCGCATCGACATCCTGGGCGGCTTCGCCCCCGACGGGACGGCCACCGTGGCCAGCGTCCTGACTGCCGTGATGCTGGTCTTCAGCCTGCTGCTGGCCGACTTCTTCGACACCATGGGCACCGTCGTGGCCATCGGAGCCGAGGGCAACTTGCTGAATGAGAAGGGCGAACCGCCGCACCTGCGCGAGATTCTGCTCGTCGACTCGCTCGCAGCGTTGGCCGGTGGCGCCGGGTCGGCGTCCAGCAACACCAGCTACATCGAGTCGACCGCTGGTGTCGCCGAGGGCGCCCGGACCGGTCTGGCTTCGGTGGTCACTGGCGCGGCGTTCCTGCTCGCGCTGTTCTTGACCCCGTTGGTCAACATGGTGCCCTCCGAAGCGGTTGCCCCGATCCTGCTGCTGGTCGGCATGCTGATGATGATGCAGATTGTGTACATCGACTGGCAGGACTTCGAGATCGCGTTCCCGGCGTTCGTGACCATCGTCCTCATGCCGTTCACCTACTCGATCACCGCCGGCATCGGCGCGGGCTTCATCATGTACGTGGCCATGAAGGTCTTCAACGGCAAGGCCGGCAAGGTTCACGCGCTGATGTGGGTGGTCGCAGCGCTGTTCGTCGTCTACTTCACCACCGGACTGGTCGGGCGCCTGATCGCCTGAGCGCTGGCCGTCAGTCCATCCAGATCGCAACCAGGTCGGGTGCAGGTCGTCCGGTCGCGGCGGCCCGCACCGACCAGTCGTCGAACTGGTTCAGGAACCCCAGCAGCTGTCCGACAACCGGAATTGAGGTCTCGGACAGGTCGGAGATCACCATGCTCAGCGCCTGCCCGGTCGCCTCGGCGTGCTGGTTCTTCGAGTAGCCGAACCGTTGGGCAGGCAGCGGACGCAGCGGCAGTTGCGGGTTGTCCTGGAACAGTCGCTCCATCCCGTAACTCGTGGGCAGCCCCGCGCGGGCCAGGTCGAACTCGATGTCTGTCATCTGTTTGATGGACAGGTCAACGTCGAGGCGTCCCCAGCTCAATTCGTCCAACCAGGCCAGCACGATCTGCCAGGCGTAACCGAGCCGCTCGGGCGGGACGGCACGTCCGGCCAGCAGTACCTCACAATCGGCCATGGTCGGACGCGCCGGGGCGTGCGGGGGATCGATCGGCCGTTTCAGTGCCGGGCCGACGCGTCCCAACAACGAGCCCCGGTGCCGGGGATCGGTGGCCGGAGCGGGGAACCGCCGGGCCGTGCTGGAACGCAAGCGTTGCGCCAACTCAGGAGCAGCACCGAAGACGTCACGCAGTTCTGAGATGCCGATCGCAAACAGTGACAACCGTCCCATGTGTTGAGGGTAACTGGTCCGTCGGTGAGTGCGCCGCGCATCAAGGCTGCTCGGCTGGCTAGACTGCCCTCGAATAGTGGAAGGAGGAGCGATGGCGAGACCCCGGCAGCTC
>CALMKG010000271.1 GCA_937867175.1 uncultured Propionibacterium sp.
CAGGACCAGTTCTTCAATGCCCGCTCGGAGGCGTTCAACGCCGAAGAGAGCGAGTACCGAGACAACCTGACAGCCAAGCAGAAGCTGCTCGACGAGGCCGAGACAACGATCCTGCCGATCACCGATCTCAAGGCCGCCAAGGACGCGTTCAGAGAGTTCCTGTCCAGCTTCAACGAACTCGGCAAGGTGCCGCGCGACGCGATCCGTCCGTTGGAGGGGCGAGTCCGGGCACTGGAACAGGCAGTGCGTTCGGCCGAAGAGACCGAGTGGCGCCGCACCGACCCGGAGGCCCGCAAGCGCGCCTCCGACACTGTCGAGATGTTCGGCGCCCAGATCGAGAAGCTGGCTCAGCAGGCCGACGCAGCCGAGCAACGCGGCGACAAGAAGAAGGCCGCCAAGACTCGTGACTCGATCAAGACCTACACCGAGTGGCTGGCCCAGGCCCAGAAGACCTTGGACGAGTTCTCGGCCTGACCGACCAACCGTCGAGCCCTCGGTCAACCCCCTTGGCTGACCCGATAGATGTCGTAGACGCCCGAGACCTTCCGCATCTGCGACGTAACGTGGGCTAAATGCTTCGGGTCCGAGCACTCGAAGGTGAGCCGCACCTTGGCGAGCCGATCCTTGGTGGTGCTGACCACCGCGGACGTGATCGACACGCCTTGGTCAGACAGCGATCTGGTCAGGTCTGAAAGCAGGCCGGTGCGGTCGAGCGCCTCCACCTGTACCGACACCAGGTACCCGACGTTGCCCGAGTGCGCCCATTCCACCTCTACGATGCGTTCGGGCTGGTTGAGCAGGGCGGCAGCGTTCGTACAGTCTCGCCGATGGACGGAGACACCGTTCTCGCGGGTGACGAAGCCGAGGATGTCATCGCCGGGCAGCGGGGTACAGCATTTGGCCAGCTTCACCCACATGTCCGGCTCGCCCTGCACGACAATGCCGACATCGTCCTTGCCGCCGGTCCGGCGAGGCGGGATCGGGCGCTTCTCCTCCAGCGTCTCACTGACTGCCGCCTCCAAGCCGCCCTCAGTCTCGACCAGCCGCTGGATGATGCCTTGCGCACTCACGTTGTTCTCGCCGATCGCGGCGTAGAGGGCGTTGATGTCGCTCAGCCGATAGCTGTCGGCGACTGCGGTCAAGTGCTCGACGGTCAGCAGCCGTTGCAGCGGCAACCCGGACTTGCGCATCTGCTTGGCAAGGGCATTCTTGCCCTGCTCGATGGCCTCGTCACGGCGTTCTCGGGTGAAGTGCTGCTTGATCTTCGACCGGGCACGAGGGCTGGCCACGAAGCTCAGCCAGTCACGGCTCGGGCCGGCGTCCTCCGAGCGAGCGACGAGGATCTCACAGATATCGCCGTTGGAAAGCTTGCTGTCGAGCGGGACGAGGCGTCCGTTCACGCGGGCGCCGACACAGCGGTTCCCGACCTCACTGTGGATCGCATACGCGAGGTCGACCGGCGTGGCACCCTGTGGCAAGGCGATCAAGTCGCCCTTCGGCGTGAAGACGTAAACCTCAGACGTGTTCAACTCGAAACGCAATGAGTCGAGGAACTCCCCCGGGTCTTCGGTCTCACGTTGCCATTGGTTCAACTGATATACCCACGACAGCTGCTGGCTGTCGGCGTCTTCGCGCTGGGTGCCCTTCGCGCCCTTAGTGTGCGGCTCCTCCTTGTACTTCCAGTGCGCCGCGACGCCGTACTCGGCTCGCTGGTGCATCTCATGGGTTCGGATCTGGAACTCGACCGGGTGGTTGCCCTGCCCTAGCACCGTGGTGTGCAGCGATTGGTACATGTTGTACTTGGGCAGCGCGATGTAGTCCTTGAACCGGCCCGGTAGCGGGTTCCACCGGTTGTGCAGGACGCCGAGCGCGCCATAGCAGTCGCGGGTGGTGTCGACCAGCACCCGCAGGCCCACAAGGTCGTAGATGTCAGTGAAGTCACGCCCCCGCACCACCATCTTCTGGTAGATCGAGTAGTAGTGCTTCGGCCGGCCATAGACGATCGCCTTGATGCCGGCCTCGTTCAGGTCTCTCTTGACCTGATCGATCACCTCGCGCAGTTGGCGTTCGCGCTGCGGCGCGGCCTCCGCGACCATCCGGACGATCTCGTCGTAGACCTTGGGTTGGAGGGTGGCGAACGAGAGATCCTCCAGTTCCCACTTAATCGCGTTCATGCCCAGCCGGTGGGCCAGCGGGGCGAAGATCTCCAGTGTGTCGCGGGCGATGCGCATCTGCTTGTCGGGACGCAGGTAGGTGAGCGTGCGCATGTTGTGCAGCCGGTCGGCGAGTTTGATGACCAGCACCCGGATGTCTCGTGCGGTGGCGACCACCAACTTCCGGATGGTCTCGGCCTTAGCAGACTCGCCGTAGGTGATCTTGTCCAGCTTGGTCACGCCATCAACCAGCAGCGCGACCTCCTCACCGAAGTCGGCCCGCAACTGGTCGAGGGTGTAACTGGTGTCCTCGACCGTGTCGTGCAGCAAGGCGGCACACAATGTCGACTCGGTCATGCCCAACTCGGCCAAGATGGTGGCCACCGCCAACGGATGGGTGATGTAGGGCTCGCCGCTCTTGCGGACCTGGCCGCGATGGTAGTGCTCGGCGGTATGGTAAGCGCGCTCCAGCGGCTCCAGATTGGCCTTCGGATGGTTGGCCTTGACAACCGAGAAAAGCGGGTCGAGTACCGCCGACTGCGGCGGACGGTTGACCGCGCCGAACCACGCCAGTCGTTGCCGCATCCGCAGCCTTGGCTGCTCCGGACCACTGGAGATGCGCTCCAAGGTGGTGGAGCGCGGGGCACCAGGCGTCCCCTCCCCCGTACCGTAGGGCCCGTACACGCTGTCCTCTGACATCGAGTACCCCCTATCGCCGAACCGTATCGCAGAAGTCTATTACCACGATAGGAATCTTCGGGGGATCAGCCGTTCGGTTATCAGCTGGTTCGGATCATGGCGTACAGGTCGTGGACGCCGAAGGCTGCCAAGTTCTCCCGGCCATCCAGATCGGACATTTCTATCACGACCTGCACCTGTGCGACGCTGGCGCCGAGGCGTTCGATCAGCTTGAGGGACGCGATCAAGGTGCCCCCGGTGGCCAACAGGTCGTCTGCCAGCAGTACTCGTTGCCCCGGCTTAACCGCGTCGGTGTGCATTGCGAGCATCGACGAGCCGTATTCCAGATCGAAGTGCTCCTCCACCACCGTGCTGGGTAGCTTGCCCGGCTTGCGGATCGGCGCGAAGGGGACCCCCAACAGCAGCGCGAGTGGAGCGCCGAAGAGGAACCCGCGGGATTCCACGCCACAGACCAGATCGATGTCGTCCGGCGCTTGCTCGGCCAGCACATCCATGACACCCCGGAACGCCTCGACGTCCGCGAGGATGGGAGTGATGTCCTTGAACTGGATGCCGGGCTTCGGGAAGTCCGGCACGTTGCGGATCAGCGCTGCTGCCCTCGTCACACGGGAGTCGGTCATCTCACTTCTTCCGAGCAGATCGGGTTGACTTGGTCGGCTGGACGCGCTGGCCGCTGGGCGGGGGCATCATGGTGGTCGGCTCGTCGACTGACGCGTCGTCGGCCTCGGGCTGGGCGTAGTCCAGCACACCGGTCGACGGCGCAGCCACAGTCGGCATGCCGGCTGCGCTCACCTCGGACGTCGTGGCCACGGCGGTGACCTTCGCCCGCGTCTTGCGGCTGCCTTTCTCGAGCGAAGCCCGGTGGGTCCGCATCTCTGGCTCGCGCTCACGCATCTGGGCAAGCATCGGTGTCGCCAGGAAGATCGATGAGTAGGCCCCCGAGATCATGCCGATCAGCATGGCCAGACCGAGATCGGCCAGCGGTCCCTCGCCGCCGAGCACCATGACGCCTGCGACCAGGATGGCCAGTACCGGCAGCACCGCAATGATGGTGGTGTTGATGGAGCGCACCAAGACCTGGTTGATGGCCGCATTGGCGGCCTGGCTGTAGGTGCGCGACTGGTTCTTCATGTCACGGGTCTGCACCCGGACCATGTCGAAGACGACCACGGTGTCATAGAGCGAATAGCCCAAAATCGTCAGCAAGGCGATCATGGTTGCCGGCGAAACGGTGAAGCCGACCAATGCGTACAGCCCGAGCGTGACGATCAAGTCGTGCAGCAGCGCGATCAGCGCGGTCACCGACATCTTCCATTCCCGGAAGTAGACCGCAATCAGGAGGCCGACGAGCACCAAGAAGACCACCAGTGCGATGAGAGCCTGCTGGGTGATCTGCTGGCCCCAGGATGGGCCCACCAACGAGTAGGCCACGTCATCATGGGCGATCCCTGCCTGTTCGGCGATGGCCTGCCGAACCTGAGTGACCTCCGCAGTCTCCAGGCTTCGGGTCTGGACACGGACCGATTGGTCGCCGATCGTGTTGACCTGTACACCAAGATCTGGGACGCCCGAATCAGCCGCCGCCCGCGCGAAATCGTCGATGGTGGACGAGCTCACCTGGACGGGGGCCTGGAAGACCGAGCCACCCTCGAACTCGATACTCAGGTTGAGGCCCCGGAAGGCGATGGCGAGCACCGAGATGAGCAGGACGATCGCGCTGATCGTGTACCACCTGTTGCGGTTGTTTACGAATTCGAACTCGAAGTCGCCGGTGTAGAGGCGGTGGGCGAACGTCTGCCGCCTCGGCTGCGGATTGGTGGTCACTTCGCCTCCTGGGTGCCGGCGGCCTGCTTGGTGCCCCCGCTTGGCTTCGAGCCGGGACGCGGGCGTCGGCGAGTGCTGGCCAGTCGGCCGAGCAGCGACTCGCGGCTGACGCCCAAATGCTCGGGATCGAGCCCCGAACCCTTGCGGCCCTCACCATAGAACTTGGTCTGCCCCAGCAGTGTCATCAGCGGATGGGTGAAGAAGATGACGAGCACCAAGTCGATGGCGGTGGTGACCCCTACGGTGAACGCGAAACCCTTGACGCTTCCGATGGCCAGGAAGTAGAGCACCACGGCGGCCAGCAACTGGACGCCATCGGCCATCAGGATGGTGCCGCGGGCCTTGCCCCAGCCGGACTGGATGGCATGCCGCAGACTGTGTCCCTCTCGGATCTCGTCACGGATGCGCTCGAAGTAGATGACGAAGGAGTCTGCGGTGACACCGATCGCGACGATGGCACCTGCAATGCCCGGCAGGTTGAGGGCGAACCCGACTGCCGAGCCCAACAGCACGATCGCCGCATAGGTGACCACCGCGGCGGCCAGCAGCGAGCCGACGACCACGACGGACAGACCACGGTAGTAGATCACGGAGTAGGCCACGACCAACCCCAGTCCGACGAGGCCCGCTACGATACCCGCCGTCATCTGGTTGCCACCCAGCGTGGGCGAAACGGTGTCGACCGAACTGATCTCAAGGTCGACGGGTAGCGCCCCGTAGCGCAGTGTCGCGGCGAGTGAGCGGGCGCTGGTCTCGTTGATAGAACCACCACTGATGGACGCCTGGCCACCCGCAATCCGTTCGCTCACGCTCGGCGCCGATATCACCTGGCGGTCCAGAACGATGGCGAACTGGTTCTGCGGCGACTGCTTGGCGGCCAACGCTGCGGTGGCGTCCGAGAACTCCTGGGTGCCCTGGGAGTCGAAGCTCAGCGAGACCGCCCAGCCAAGTTGCCCCTGCGGAATACCCGCGGTCGCGTCGGTGACGCGTTCGCCGCTGAGCACCACCGGGCCGAGGAAGTACTTCGCGGTCTGCTCGGGGTCGCAGGCGATCAGCGGTTGGTCCGAGACATCCGGGAACTCATCACCGCATTGAAACGCCAGGAAGTCCTCGACATCCTGCTCGGTCGGCTGGTAGTCCAGCCGCTCCTCCAGGCTCGGGGATTCTGCTGCCGGCACCGAAGGACGCGGGGTCCGCGGGGCCGGCGGCTCGGTGGGCAGAGCCGGGACCGGGCCACGCTGCGGCGTGCTGGTCGGTGTTGGGGTGGCGTCCCCAGCGGAGGGGGTGGTGCCCCCAGCGGAGGGGGTGGCGTCCCCAGCGGAGGGGGTGGCGTCCCCAGCGGAG
>CALMKG010000272.1 GCA_937867175.1 uncultured Propionibacterium sp.
ATGGCGTGCAGATCGCTCCGGGCCAGAACACGGTGCTGCTGCTCGCAGTCGCCGTCTGCATCGATCAGATGGTGGCCGGCTAGCTACTCGACGATCTTCGACAGTGGCAGTTCAAGGATGTCCTCGGCCCCGGCCGCCTTCAGCCGCGGGATCAGGATGCGCACATCGCGCGCGTTGACGATTGTGCTTACCGAGAACCAGTCGGGCACCTTCAACGGCGAGACGGTCGGCGACTTCAGCGACGGCAGCAGATCCTCCACGGCGACAAGGTTGTCGGCGTGCACGTTGAGGACGATCATCGACTTGCCTTGGGCCTCCAGCGCCGCCTTCAACAGCATCGCGACGTCGGCGATCTTGTTGCGCTTGAAGTCGTCGGCCATCGCCTCGCGGCTGGCGATCAGCCGGGTCGTCGACGACAGGATCTCGTGGACGATCCGCAGGTTGTTGGCCTTGAGACTTGAACCGGTCTCGGTGACGTCGACGATGGCGTCCGCGAGATAAGGCGGCTTGACCTCGGTGGCGCCCCAGCTGAACTCCACCTCGGCGTCGATGCCCTGCTCACGCAGGAAGTTCTGGGTGAGCTCCACTGCTTCGGTGGCGATCCGCTTGCCGTTGAGGTCTGCAACGGTCCTGATCGGCGAGTCCATCGGCACTGCTACCACCCAGCGCACCGGACGCCGCAGCTGCTTGGAGTACTCCAGTTCGGCCACCTCGATCACGTCGCGGCCGAGGATCCAGTCGAATCCCGTCACGGCCAGGTCGAGCAGCCCTTGCTCGACGTACCGGGACGCCTCCTGCGGCCGGATCAGCATGCATTCGATGTCGTCGTCGTCGATCGCCGGGAAGTAGCCGCGGCTGGAGATCGAGATGTGGAATCCGGCCTTGGCGAACAGGGCCACCGTGGCGTCCTGCAGGCTGCCCTTGGGCAGGCCGACCTTCAGGACGTTCTTGGTCTCAGTCAACGCGGTCACTTGCTGCTCCCGTACATCTGCTCGGGGGTCATCAGCTGCTCCGCGTTGACCACCAGCGCGCCGTCGGCGTCCACGGTGCGGAAGAAACAGCTCTTGTATCCCTCGTGGCAGGCGGGGCCGGACTGCTCGACCCGCACGACGACGGCGTCGAGGTCGCAGTCGACGCGCATCTCGACGAGCTGCTGCATGTTGCCGGACGACTCCCCCTTCTTCCACAGCTTGTTGCGCGACCGTGACCAGTAGTGCACCTTGCCGGTTTCGAGGGTGAGGTTGAAGGCCTCGGCGTTCATGTACGCCACCATGAGCACCTCGCCGTCGGTCGCGTCGACCGTGACGCAGGTGATCAGGCCGTCGGCCTTCGCGAAATCGGGGGTGAATTGGGCTTCCACAGCTGCCTCCTGGTCCGGACGCCGGACCTTGCGTCCGGCCCCCGGAAGTCTAAACGAGCCTGGCTCTTGCGCTGCGTCGACTCCACGTGCCGGTCCTGGGGTATGGACGAGGGGTCCTTGGGGACTGTCCAGACCCGCATTGTGGGCCTGGGGTATGGACGAGGGGTCCTTGGGGACTGTCCAGACCCGCGTTGTGGGCCTGGGGTGTGGACGAGGGGTCTAGCCCGCATCCCGGCCCAACTCACCGGATCACGGTCAACCTTCGTAGGCGACCCGCACTGGTCGGCAGCCGGGTCATTCTCGTCGAAGAGCCTCCAACCGGCTAGGGTTTCCAGCATGG
>CALMKG010000273.1 GCA_937867175.1 uncultured Propionibacterium sp.
CCTCGGCGCGCTCCATCGTCGCGAACATATCCGCGATCAGTTGGTGGAGTTCGTCACCGAACTCGGTGACAGGACGGGTGGGGCCATGCATGACCGGCTCGTTCCAGCGCGTCACGCGCCGCACCTTGCCCTTGGCAGCCCATTGCCGTGGAGTTGGCATCTGTCCCGTCCTCAATTGCTCGGGTGGGGTACGTCCCACCGTGCCCAAACGTCTGGCGCACTGACCAAACTTATCTGACGCACCCGCCCGGACGCTGACGGGGTCGCCTGAATGCGCGATGCTGACGGTAGCCGAATGTTGTGCGTGCTGGGAGGTGGGCCGTGGCCGACGGACAGAGCCGAGAGGTAGCGCTGCCTCCTGCGCTGGCAGAGGCGTTGGACGCGTTCAGCAGCTACCAACGGCTGCAGGCCAACCGGTCGGAGCACACCGTCCGGGCATATCGCGGCGACATTGAGGCCCTGATGGACCACCTTGTGGCGCAGGGCATCACAGGCCTTGACGAGGTGGGCTTGCCCGATCTGCGGAGTTGGCTGGCCGATCAGCTGGCCGCAGGGTTGGCGCCGGCGACGTTGCAGCGCCGCAGCGGAGCCATCAGGGTCTTCTTCCGCTGGGCACGGGCGCAAGGACGCAGTGTCACCGACCCTGCGGCCGGGTTGCAGTCGCCACGGGTGCCGCGGCGACTGCCCCGCACCCTCAGCCAGACCGACACCGAAACCTTGATGACCGCGATCTTGGACGCTGCCGCACTGGACGACGGACCGGCGGGTGCCCGTGATGCTGCGATTCTCGAAGTGCTGTACAGCTCGGGGCTGCGGGTGGGTGAGTTGTGTGGCCTGGACCTGACCGACATCGACCGCCAACGTGGTCTGCTCCGCGTGCTCGGGAAGGGCAACAAACAGCGCAGCGTGCCGATCGGTCAACCCGCCCGGCGGGCGGTGGACGCGTGGCTGGCGCGGCGCGACGAGTGGCTCACGCCCGCGTCCGGAGATGCGGTCTTCCTGGGCCGTCGAGGTGGCCGTCTGGACCAGCGGGTGGTGCGTCGAGTCGTCCACAGTGCGATGAGGGCCATCCCGGACGCACCTGACGTTGGCCCGCACGGCATGCGGCATGCGATGGCCACCCACCTGCTGGAGGGTGGCGCAGACCTGCGCAGTGTGCAGGAGATCTTGGGGCACACCTCGCTGGCCACCACCCAGATCTACACCCATGTCAGCGGCGATCGGCTCAAGCAGGCGTTCCGACAGGCGCATCCGCGCGCCTGAGCGTGTCGCGGACCGCTTCGGCTGGCGCTTCGTCACCGGCCGACGGCTTGCGGATCGACCGATCGGCCATCGACCACGGTGGAGTAGTGCAGGTGGCACCCGGTGGAGAACCCCGTGCTGCCGACCGCACCAACCGGTGCTCCGGCCCAGACCTGGTCGCCGACAGCGACGGTGAAGCCGGACAAGTGTGAGTAGGACGAACTCAGCGGGACGCCGGCAACGAGACCGTGGTCGACCTCCACCCGCAGGCCATAGCCGCCCGCACTCCCGACGAAGGTGACCAACCCTGGCCAGAGCGTCTGCACCCCAGCGCCACAGGGAGCGCCGATGTCGATCCCGTCATGGAACTCGCCGGCTCCGCTGATGGGATTGGTCCGGGCACCGAACCCCGAAGTGATCGGGCCGGCCACCGGCAACCCGCCGGCGGCTGATGGCTGCGCGTCGGCCATCTCGGTGAACCCCGGCAGCGGCAGCTGTCGGGGTACCGCAGAGCGGGGGAGCAGCCGCACCTCGGAGTCGGCCAGGCCCCCCAACCAGATCAACGGGTCGAGGTAACGCTCGCCGTCACGCACGCCCAGGTGCAGGCAAGCCGCGGTCCCACAATGGCCTCCGACGAGCGTGCCGATCGGCTGGCCGGTCGTCACCGCCGCGCCGGCCGGCTCAATGGCGGTGACCGGCTGGTAGGTGCTGCGCAGCCCGTCTGGATGCTGGACCGTCA
>CALMKG010000274.1 GCA_937867175.1 uncultured Propionibacterium sp.
GCGTGTCTGGCGTCAGCGGCGCTGAGGGGTTGCCGTGATGACTGGCACCCAACCTAACAGCCGAGGTCTTGGGGATGAGCTGACCAACGCCCTCATGATTGGCCTCTTCGCGCTGTTCTGTGTCGCTGTAGTACTCCGCGGGGCCGGATCGGTCGCAGCGTTTCTTGCTGGCGCTGAGCCGCCTGAAGTCGGCTTCGCTGGCGGCGTCAACGTGCTCCTTGCCCCTGCTGACCCCGCCGCGGCTCTCGGGGCACCCGGCCTCAATGCGGTTGTGTACTGGGTCGTAGCTGCTCTTCTCCTCGGTTTACTCACCACCGTGATTGTGTGGGCATGGGCTCGGATACGACGCCATGCTCGGGCCGTCACTACCGACCCCCGACAGCTCCAAGGAACCGCGAGTGGGCACGACGTCGTATCAAGTGCCTCCTCGAAATCACTCCTGCACCGTGCTGCCACGCTGCGGCCGTCACTCGCTCGTCCGAAGCCGGAGGATATGGGATTCCTGCTTGGTCGATCGCACGGCAAACAGATCTGGGCGAGTGTCGAAGACTCGATTCTGCTGATCGGTCCACCGCGCTCAGGAAAGGGACTCCATGTCGTGATTCCGGCCATCCTCGATGCGCCAGGGGCAGTCGTCACGACGTCAACAAGGCCCGACAATCTCACGGTCACGCTGAAGGCACGAGAGCGCCTCGGCCCGGTCGCTGTGTTCGACCCACAGCACCTGGCCGAAGGGATTCCTGCCGGTCTGAGATGGTCACCCATCAGAGGCTGCGAGGATCCGCTCACCGCAATGATCCGAGCGACCGGTCTCGCGGCAGCCACAGAACTTTCCTCCGGCGGAGTCGAGGGAGGTGGCTTCTGGGAAGGCAAGACTCGGGTTGCATTACAGGCACTCCTCCATGCTGCAGCCCTGGATCACAGGACACCTGCGGAACTCTTCCGGTGGACACTCGACCCTGCAGCAGCGGCCGAGGCCGTCGCGATCCTGACCGGCTCACCTCTCGCCGCAACAGGGTGGGCGGAATCCTTGGAAGCGATGCTCGACTCCGACCCGCGCACTCGCGACAGCATCTGGCAAGGAGTGTCGCTCGCTCTGGCAGCACTTGCCGATCCGCGAGTATTGGATTCCGTGAGTCCGTCGGAGGGCGAGCACTTCGATCCGGAGCAGTTCATCCGCCACCGCGGCACACTGTACCTCCTCGCGACGGGAGCCGGTGCCGGTAACAGTGCGGCGTTGGTCGCTGCCTTCGTCGAAGACCTCGTTGAGACTGCGCGCCGCATGGCCGCACGCTCCCCCGGCGCACGACTTGATCCGCCGTTGCTGCTCGCACTCGATGAGATCGGAAACCTCGCGCCACTCCCGTCGCTTCCCACGCTCATGGCCGAGGGCGGTGGTACTGGCATCACGACAATGCCCGTGCTGCAGTCCCTCGCGCAGGCGCGAGACAAGTGGTCAGAGAACCAGGCAGCAGCGATCTGGGATGCGAGCATCGCAAAGATCGTTCTCGGTGGCGCGTCCAACTCCCGCGATCTTCAAGACCTTTCGACACTCATCGGAGAGCGTGATGAGTTCACGAACTCTGTCACGCTCGGTGACTATGGCTCGCGTTCCAGTCAACGCTCCATCCGGAGAGTGCCGATCCTGCCGCCCGATCGGATTCGGACACTCCCGTTCGGAACCGGCGTGATCCTCTTGCGCTCCGCACCACCCATCATCACGGATCTGCATCCCTGGCCCCAGCGAAAGGACGGGGACGTGCTCCAACGTGATCGCGCTGTCGTCGAGGCACTCCTACGGAGACCTTCACACTGACGATTCTGGGGACAGAAGTGCACCTGCCTGCCACAGCGACCGAGCAAGGTTGCTCGTCTCATCAATCAGGAAGAGCATCATGTCGATCCATACACAAGAATCCGTCTCAGGCTTCATCACGTCAGATCCGCAGCTGACAGTCACATCCAACGGGAATCCGCGGCTCTACCTCCGCTTTGGGCAAGAACACTTCCGCCGAGAAGAAGACGGCACCTTCACCCAGCTGGAGTCGAGTTATCACCACCTGGTGATGTTCGGGCGCTCGGCTGAACGTGCCGCGGAACGGTTCGCCAAGGGCGACAACTTCATCGCTGAGGGATACCCGCGCCCGGTGAGCTACGAGCGCGACGGTCAGAACGTGGAGAGCGAAGAGTTCGTTGCGAAGCGCATCGGCCATGACGCGGCCCGCACAAAGTACGAAGTCGACCGTTCATATCGGCAAGCCGCGAGTCGTACCAGCGCGACCCCCGAGCGGGGTCAGGCGTTCGCTCCGCGAAAGCCAAGTGCCGTGTCCGATGCAGCCATGCTCGGCCGCTGAACCGGATGAGTGAGCTTATGAACGAGTACGATCCCACCGCCGGCACTCCTCGGAACGGAGAGGCTGGTCAGTTCGAACCTGACCTCATCGCAGAGCCACCGCACCCGATCAATTGGAACCTCCTCACTTCCCATGACCTGGAGCAGGAACTTCTCGAACTCAACCTTTGGGTCAATTGGCTTCGCACCGAGTACGGTCTGCCTGCGTCGGTCGTCCCTCCGCTATGGCATCGCCACCCTGAACTGCTCTGGGAACTTTCTGCACTGCACCTGCACTGGCTCTGCGCATACGACTCAAACCAGGACGGATCGGCCCCCTTGGGTTGGCACCGAGATTTTCAGGATGCGCGCCAACGTCTCCGTGACTGGGTCGCAACAAGCGGAACGCGCCTCGACCGAGATCGCCCGACTCGACATACCGTTTGGCCCGGAGAGGAACCCGCTGCCGACAGCGTGGAACAATCGATCACAGATCGAGACGCCGACTTCGTGCAGTTCGTGCTCGAGCAGGTCGAAGCACGTCGAGCGGCCGAGGATGCGTTCTACGCGAGTCTCGACGAGCACACGGGTGAGATACCAACCTGACCAAGGTCAACGCCAGGTACAGTTTGCCCGGTTGAGTCACTCGTCGGCCACGTCTAATGGATGCTTCTCCTCCATGTAACGCATGCGCCCTACCAGCAATGCGATCAACGCGAGAGCTAGCGGGATGACTCCCGCAATCACAAAGATGACAGGGATGGGAATCAGCAGCGAAAGCGGACCTGCGATGGCGAGCGAGACTGGCATGAACGCGATCGAAACGAAGAAGTCGAGACTGGCGACTCGGCCGATCATGTCGAGCGGCACCAACCGCTGCAACAATGTGCCCCACACGACAACGCCCGCCCCGGTTAGTGCGCCGACGGCAAAAAGCGCGGAGAGCATGAGGATCAAATTGTCGGCAACGCCAATGACCACAAGCGGAAGAGTTCCTCCGCCCCAGCACAGGATCATAAACGTCAAGTATCGACGCGGAAGCTTCAACGACGACACGATCAGCGAACCGACAGCCCCTCCTATCCCATACGCGGCAAGTAGGAACCCGAACGCAGCTTCGGCATCCTCGAATCGGTCGCGTGTGAGGAACGGGAGGAGAACTTCGATCGGCCCCTGAACAATGAGCGCAAGCGACGACCCGAAGATCAGCGTCCAAAGCAACCAGCGTGTGCGAGCCACGTAGGCCACGCCCGCACGTAGGTCACTCCAGACGCTCGTGCGTTCTTCGGCAGGAGTGGGCTCAGCGTTCTCGTCACGACGGCTGAGGAACAAGGTGATGACAAAAGCAATTGCGTACGAGGCCGCGACGATAACCGCTCCGATTGCGGGGAAGAACATACCGACGATGACTCCACCGAGGGCTGGGCCGAGCCCTTGCCCCATCGATGGACGGAGCGCCCCTTCG
>CALMKG010000275.1 GCA_937867175.1 uncultured Propionibacterium sp.
GCGCACCGCGCATGGCCGCCTGGTCGATGCCCTTGGCACCGCCGGACACGAGCGTTCTTCCCGCCCGGGCCGCCAACCGGCCCACCGCCATCGTGTAGTCGATCAACGAGTCGTCCACATGGCGAGAGCCGACCACGGCGAGGCCGCCCGACTCCAGCAAGGCCATGTCGCCGCAACCGTAGATGACCGCTGGGGCGTCTTCGCGCAGGCGAACCTTCAGGCGGCGGGGGTACTCGGCATCGGCGCGGCTGACCACCCAGATGGCGCGCGCTTGCCAGCGTTCGATGACTTGGCTCAGAAGGAAGCCTCGCCCCAGGAGGCGTAGCAATCGGGCTTCATAGATCACGGGCTGACAGGCCCGCATCAGATCGGCCGCATCGGGCGACACGAGATCCGCGGGCTGGCGTTGGATCTCCCGCAGGTGGCGGGCAAGGCGCTTGTATTCGCCCGGGGACAGCAGATCTGGGGAAGACTTGCCGCGCCCAGCGATCAGCGGCGCCGTCAGCAGCAGGATCGCCTGGGTGTTGGGGGACAGGGCGGGCGTCATTCGTCGTGTCCCGTTTGAGAGAGCGCCATCGGGTAGACGCTGCCGCTTCCGCTCTTGCGCAGCAGCCACGCGGCCACGGTCAGCGTCCAGCGTGAGTCCACCATGTCATCGACCAGGATCACCGGCCCGTGGGGCACCGGCTGACCGTTGAGTGCCAGCGAGCCGTCGATGTTGCGCGCCTGTTGTGTACTGTTTGCCATCGTCTTCTGTTCGGGCCTGTTATCCGTTTTCGCAATGACCATATGAAACGGCAGACCCAGAGCTGCAGCCAAGCGCTTCGCAAAGTTGGGGACGAGATCGGAATGACGCAGCGATGGAACGCAAGTCACCCAGGTCGGTTTGGGTTGGGGATTCCATTCGCGAACCATCTTCACGCATGCCCCAACCAAGTCATCGGCGAACTTGCCGTCGTGGTACTTGCCTTGGCGGACCAGGCCGCCCCAGCCAGCGTCACCCCATACGCACAGCGCCTTTCCGGGCTGCGCTTGGAAGTTGATGGTCGTGTTGCTGGCAATGCCGTACTGAGGCATACCGCCGATCGGCCATTTCTTGCGGGGTTCGATGGGCAGGCTGGTGCGCCGAAGAAATGCGACGGCGTCTCGAACCAATGCCTCATTCACTCCAGTTGGTAGCGGGGGAAGCGCCGGCTCGGTGACAACACTTGGATCACCGTCGAGCGCGCCGATCAGAAAGCCCATGTGATCACCAAAGGGCAGACTGACGTACTCCTGCATCTGCTGATGTTCGTCACGCCGCAAGGCCGTGAGTCGCTCGGCGCGCGCCCAGAACCCTTCGCTCAGTGTGGCTGCCGTGAGCTGCCACTTTGTGCCCTGCTTGGCGATGGGCGCCGGTGCTTCGAGGGAGAGTAGTGCGATCGTCTTGTCGACGCGCCCCTTGCTCAGGTTGACACGGCTGAGTAGCTCGGGGACGGACAAGCCGTCTTCTTCTTCCTCAAGAGCGCCCAACACATCGGCTACCTCTTGCCGGGTCGGGAATGCGCTGCGGATGAACCAATCGGTGATGTCCGACTCTTCTTGGCCACTGAGCAGCACGCCGTAGGCGGAGTCCAGTGCGCGTCCGGCACGGCCGACTTGCTGGTAGTAGGCGACGACCGAGCCCGGCATCTGATAGTGGATGACGAAGGCCAGGTCGGGCTTGTCGTAGCCCATGCCAAGCGCTGTCGTCGCGACCAGTGCCTTCACCTCGTTGTTGAGCAGCGCTTGTTCCAACGCTTCCCGCCGATCGCCTGTTTCGCCCGTGTAGGCATCGACGTTGAAGCCCCGGGTCTTGAGCCAGTCGGCGACTTGATTGGCGTCGCGCACCGTCAGCGTGTAGATGATGCCGTGGCCCTGCAGCGTATCCAGTTGCTCTGCCAGCCAGGCAAGGCGCTCGGCCTGACTGGGCAAGCGGATCGTTTGCAGGGAGAGCGACGTCCGATTCAAGTCGCCGCGCGAGACGTCCAGCTTCGGACCGAGTACGGCAGCAAGGTCCTCCATCACGCGGTTGTTCGCCGTAGCCGTGGTGGCCAGCAGCCGCAGGTTCGGCGGCAGCGTCTTGACGATCCGCTCCAGCAGGCGGTAGTGAGGGCGGAAGTCGTGGCCCCAGTCGGAAATGCAGTGCGCCTCGTCGATGACCAGCATCGAAATCTGTGCGGCGATGCCAGCCAGAACTTGCGTGCGAAAGCGCTCGTTCGCCAGGCGCTCGGGCGAGATCAAGAGAATGTCGACTTCTCCACGAGCCAGCTTGCCCTCAACCTGGGTCCAGTCATCGACGTTGTCGGAGTTGATCGTGGCCGCGCGAACGCCCATTCGTTCTGCTGCGGCGATCTGATTGCGCATCAGCGCCAGGAGCGGAGAGATCAATAGCGCCGGACCGTTGCCGCCGTCGCGCAGGAGCTTCGTTGCGATGAAGTAGACGAAGCTCTTTCCCCATCCGGTCTTCTGGACGACCAGCAAGCGGCCTCGTCCGTCGACGATGTGGCGAATCGCGTCTTCTTGTCCTTCACGAAACGTAGCGTTGGCGCGGCCAGAGCCGACTTGGAGCAGCTCCAGGGCGCGTTGCGGGTTGTAGGTCATGTCATGGCTCTCCCTTGGTCTTGTCGGGAGAGCGGTAGCCCGGCGCCAACAGGGCGTTCTTGACGCCGTAGAGCGCCAGCGGGTCCTTGAGCCAGAGCCGGAACTCATGGCCACGCAGGCTGTGGTCAGGCGAGCAGTCCACGCTCCACTTGCGCAGGATGTAGCCGGCTGTCGCCGCACGCAGCTTCATGCGCAGCGACCCGTCCTGCATCCCGTAGTCCATCGCCGTGATCTCCGGACGAGGCTGGTCCGGATGCGGGACAATCTCGAGCTCCACGATGCGGGTCCACTGGATGTCCTGGTCGCTGAGTTCGTGCGCTTCGGGCTTTTCTCCCTTCAGGACCCGGGGGTGCCTGATCCGCGTGATCACGAAGTCGCGGAACTCCTGCGACTTCCGGTCGAAGGCCCGGACATGCCACCTCAGTCCGTTGTCGATGAGGGCGAACGGCACGATCTGGCGCTCGGCCTG
>CALMKG010000276.1 GCA_937867175.1 uncultured Propionibacterium sp.
ACGCCAACATTCTGATCCGGTTGGTGCTGGGACGCCGGGTCCGCGAGTTGGTCCTCACGCACGCGGAGCGGGTCGCCTTCTTCACCCCTGTCGTGTGTTACGAGGACGCCCGGAGGTACCTTCCGGGACTTCTCGTCGCCCGTCATGTGGATCCAGGGCCGGCGGTGGAGGTCCTCAACGGGTTCGAGGCGATCGTGCGGGCGGTGGAGGAGTCGGTGTACGCGTCGGCCCGCGCCGAGGCGCTGGCGAGGATCGAGTGACGCTCAGGACTGGCCGATCCTAACCACGGCGTTGATGCTGGGGCTGCCGATCTGGACCGAGGACCAGGACTTCTTCGGCACCGGAGTACCCACCTGGACCACTGACCGTGTCGAGTTCTACCTGAACGCCGCGAAGAAGGAATAGACCGAGTCACACGGCCCGGTCTGCACTGTCAGTCGCGCTCGCACAGGCCACTGGCACCTCCGTCTCAGGGGCAGGCTCTGCCTTGCGGGAGGCGGACGAACAGCCAGTCCATGTGTGGTGTTGATGCGACTATTTCGCGGTCGGAGCCGCCCAATGGGTAGAGCGTGAGTTCGTCGCCGGTCTGGACGTCCCAGGGTGCTTCCCGGTCGGCCAAGCGCCAGACCGATCCGTCGAGCGGACCGAGGACCGGGGTGTCGCAGACTGGGTTGTTACGGTAGATGTATCGCACCGGCTGGTCGCCCGGCAGCTCGTCCCCGTCGACGACCAGCGCAGGTTCAGCAGAGTCCGTCAGGGATGCGTCGGTGTGCACCTGCTCGTTCGTGGCGGTGCTCCCCGGACGAGTCAGGTCCACGTCCACGAGGGTGCGTTCCTCTGGTGCCCCGGGATAGGGATCACGCGCCTCGAGTTGTACCCGGAACGGCCCTTGCGGCAGCACGTCCCGCGCGACGGCCACCACGAAGGCGTGCGGGTTGGCATCAGCGTTGCAGCCGTAGAGTGCGCCGGGGACGACGAGGTCGGCGTGGAGCAGGTCACCCGCGACGACGACACCGTCCATCCGCACCGGGCACCCTGAGCCGTACACCGCGCCGAACCACACTGCGACCTCGGCCTCCCAGTCGACCTGCGGGGCGTCGCCCTCCAGGCCGGCGGTCCGCCACATCTGCTGCAGCTGGTCATCGGTCGTGGCCACCGAGGTGCGGTAGGTCTCACCGGTCAACCCCTCCCCGAGGAGGCGCCACCCGTCTCCGGCCGTCGGCTGGTCTTTGTTCGCCTCGGGAGCTTGCGACGCCGGGATGCCGTCGACGCACAATGGCTGGCCGGCGAAGTCGGCGAGCACGGCCTCCGCCTCAGCGGTGACGACGCCGAGGGAGATTTCGACGACACCGCGGTGCGGCGACACTCCCGACCCACTGGTGCGGACACCGGCCCCTCGCAGGGCGGCGTCGACCTCGGCCCGCACCGCCTCCAGCTCTCCGGTGGTCCAGGGCACCTCGACCACCACGATCCCCTCGCCGGGCCACCTCTGGCCGACGTGCTCCTGCATCGCGGCAACGTCGGCGCCCTTGACCCAGAGCGTGATCCAGCCGTTGCGCTCCCGGTCCAGGCCCAGCTCGACAAACCCGGGTTGGGCGGCCGCCCATGCGTGGACCTCTTGCCGGAGTTCCTCGGCGTTGCCGTAGACCGGCTCTGGGCGGTAGGAAGCCTCGTCCGCCCGGATCTGGGGTACGTCGGCACAGGACGGGAACCCAGCGACCCCACCCGCAACCACGGCGGACGCGTCACCCGAGGGCGTCCCACCGGGAACAGATCCGCCCACGGCTCCACAAGCGCCGACCAGCAGGAGACCGGCCAGAAGGACACTCACGCGCGCCCGATCAGCCAGGCCTCGATGCCGGGGCTTCCGCATGCCCTCACCTCCAAGGCTCAGTCTGCCGGTCGTCGGCGCGGAATTCGCCCGGGCGGCCCTTCGACGCACGCAGATGCCGAGAGCGTCCGGCCAATCGGGCTCTTCGCCCATTGTGGGTTCAGTGGACCATCCAGGTTCCCGCCCGTGCTGAGCTTCTCCGTCGTGGCCGTGCCACTCCAGTTGCTCGAGAGACGGGATCGTGCCGTGTCGCTGTGGGTCAGGTAGCGCGGGGGGTGTTGGTGAGTTGTTGGGGGAGGGGGTCGGTGAGGTAGCGCTGGATGGCAGGTGCGACCAGGGCGACGATCTGGTCGAGTGGGCGTGCGGCGATCGGTGGGGCTTTCATGAGGTGGCGTGCCATGGCGACGGAGATGAGGTGGCGCAGGGCAACGCTGAGGCGCAGACTGGGGTCGGCGGCGGGGAGGTGGGGACGGGCGCCCTCCAGCACGGTCGAGGTGACGAACGTCAGGAATCTGTCCATGGCTTGGTCGTTGGAGAACGCCGAGACGACGGTGGCGCGTAATGGTGCGGCGGTTGCGGGGTCCTCCCATAGGGAGAGGTAGGAGTGGGTGAGGAGTTCGCCCCACTCGTGGTCGGGTGCGCTGAAGACGGCAAGGATGCGGTGGACCGCTTCGGACGGCATCTCCATGGCGGCGAGGAATAGGCCGTCCTTGTCACCGTAGAAGTGTCGGATGAGGGCCGGGTCGATGCCTGCCTGCGCTGCGATCGCGCGCAGCGTGGCGCCCTTGTAGCCGTTGCGGGTGAACTGGTCGCGGGCCGCGTCGAGGATCGCCTGCTTGCTGGACACCGTGCCTGGCCGGCGGCCGGTCTTGCCCTGGGTGTCCACCGTCATCTCAGCGCCGATGGTTTCCACGGTCCTAGTGTAACCGCGCGGGACATTGACTTCCACAGATGTGGAGATCTACAGTTGTGGATATACGGCGGCGCGGCCGCCCATCCTCGAGGGGGAGCCATGCGGTTCATGCGCAACCACTGGTACGACGTCGGCCCCGGCCTGGCGGTGGTCGCCGCCATCTGGGCCCTGACGGGGGGAGTTCACGACCGTGCAGTTCATCCTGCTGCTGAACTTCATCGTGTTCCTGCTGCACGAGTTCGAGGAGTACCGCCTGCCCGGTGGGGAGCCGTGGGTGCTCAACGAGGTGTTCCAGCCCAGCGGCGGCCCGCCGGACCGCTACAAGGCCAACCAGAACAACGTGCTCTTCATCAACATGATGTGCTGGGTCATGTACCTGGTTCCGATCTTCGTCCCCGCGGTGATCTGGGTGGGGCTGGCGCCGGTGCTGTTCGGCTTGGTCGGGCAGGTGATCGTGCACGTCGTCATCACGAACCGGAAGCTCAAGACTTTCTACAACCCGGGCCAGGCTGCCGTGCTGCTCGGCCACGTCCCGCTGGGAATCTGGTATCTGGTCGAGGTGCACCAGCAGGCCCTGATCTCCGGCTGGGACTGGGTGCTCGCCCTGGCGTACGTGCTGCTCTTCGGCGTCGTGATCATGCAGGGGATCGGGTTTCGGTTGCTGGCCGCCACGGACTCCCCCTACCCCTTCACCGCCGCTGAGATGGGCCGGTGGAACCGGGTGGAGCGGCTGCAACGCGCCGGAATCACACCCCTGCCCCTGAGCAGCGACGTCACCACGGCTCCTGTCTGAAGCCCTACCGAGACACCGCGGGCGAGCCGTTGCAGAAGCCTCGCAATGGACTTGGCGCCACAGGCCAGAATCGGGCATGTGGCGTTGGGGTGTGCCCCAACGCGACAGTGGGCCTCGTGGGGTGTCGAGGGGGCCACCTCGAGGACCGGGTTCGAGCGTCCGCGTGGGGACCGTTCGAGTACGCTGTCGGTCCTGGTGGGCGGGGGGCCCTAGTCGATGCCTGGCTGGTCGGGAGGCTTGTCGAATGTCGCCGGGACGTGGCCTCTCGGGGAGTCGATGTGTGTCAGCCCATGTCCTCCAGGTCTTTCACGTCGACGACGCCGAGGTGAAGGTCACCGTTGGCGATGAGCGTGGGTATTGTCAGGGTGCGAATCTCTTCCTCCACTACGGTTTGGCCCTGTGCGATCAATTCGTCGACCTGCGCTGAGTCGGCAAGGGTGTCCACCTCGGCGATGGCCTCCTGGTCGTACCCGGCGTGGGCGAGCCATGCCCGGAGCTGGGCTTCCGCCTCATCGGCCGATGCCTGCTCGTTGAGCCAGACTTGCCATCCCATGCCGTCGTCGCGCTCCCCGGTGAAGATCTGCTTGAGGATGAACCAGTCCGTCGGATCGTCCGCCGGCGCGCCAGGAGAGGACTCGATGAGCTGGATCGCCGTAAGGTACTCGGCGACCAGAGGAGAGTTGGGGAACTTGGGCCCGAATGACAGGGTGATCGGGTAGACGATGTAGGTGAGGTTGTTGACTTCGGCGAAGCCGGACTCCTCGAGGTTGCGGAACAGTTGTGCGCAGAAGGCACAGCCCGGGTCGATCACTTCCAGCGCCGTGGGAAGTCCGTCGCGGTAGCCGCCGAGGTAGCTGGCGTGCGAGGCCGCGTACTGGGCGGCGTCCCACGTCTTGAACCGGCCCGGGATGGCCGAGATGGTGTCAGCGAGCGAGGAGAACTCGTTTCCAAACGCGCCGAGGACGTTCCCGCGCCAGACGGACTCCCAGAAGCTGGGTGTCTGTGCGTCGATGCTGCACCCCTGGGTGGCGGACAGTGAGCACGCCTGCGGGTTCTGCTTGTTGCACGTGCCGTAGGCCACCAGGTTCAGCCCGCTTTGAGCGACGATGTAGCCGCTGACCACGAGCGAGAGCACCATCACCCACGCCGTGGCCTCGAGCGCGATGCTCGCAGGCCTCACCAGGCGCGGCGATCGCAGCGCGAGGGGGGCGAGCAGCGAGTTCGTCACGTCCTCGCGGAAGGTTGTGTCACACGGTCTGAAAGTCACCTTGCGTGAGACACAGCCCCAGGCCCGGCGCAGCAGGGTGCGGTACTTGGCCGAGACAGCGGAGAGCACGAGCAGTACGACGAACGCGGCAATGCAGACCATCAGAGACCCTTGATGAGGCGGCCCGTGACAGCAAGCGCGCGCTCGACGTCCTCGTCGGTGTTGTGCGCACCGAGACTGAAGCGCACCAGGGGCGGGTACCCCTTGAGCTCCTTGAGCCAGTGGTGCGCACAGAAGTAGCCGCTGCGCACCATGACCCCGGCCCGCGAGAGGAAGGTTGCCAAACGGTGCCCGTCGACTCGGTCGGGGAGCACGCTCACCAGCGAGGAACCTCGCGGGCTGAGCACGGTGAGGCCCGGCAATGGCGCCAGACCGTCGAACAATGCCTGCGAGAGGCGCTCTTCACGTGCCTCGTGTCCCTCTCCCGCGCCTTTCTCGTAGTGGTCGAGCCACTGGAGGGCGGCGCCGAGCGCGATGATCTCGCCCCACGGCTGCAGCCCTGCCTCCAGGCGCGTGTGCATCTCGGGCAGCAGCTCGAAGTCCGAGGCGGTGACGTGCGCCACCTGACCGCCGCCGATGAAGGACAGCTCGAGGCTCTCCAGTAACTCGGTGGTCGCGGCCACGACGCCCAAGGAGGCGCCGTATACCTTGTGCGCGGAGAAGCAGAGGGCGTCGGGCCTGAGCCCGCGCAACGTTGACAGCGCGTGTGGCACCCCTTGGGCCGCGTCGAGGATGATCGTCCCGCCGCGGCGCTGGACGTCGGCGATGAGCTGCGCGAGCCCCGCCGGTGAGGCACCGTTGACGTTGTTCATGGCCGAGACCACCACCAGGGCGTCGGCCAGGTCAGCGTCCCGGTAGACCAGGGACCCGTCTTCGTCGCGCTCGAGGAGCAGGCGTTCGATGCTCGCGCGGCGCGCGAAGGTCATCGTGCTCAGGAACACTGAGTTGTGCTCGGTGTGTGTCGTGATGACGCGCCGGTAGCGCCCGGCGGGCAACTGCTGCAGGAGGAGGTTGAGGGCGTAGGTGGTGTTGAGCGTGAAGGACGTCGCGTACCGGCGAGGCGACAGGCCCAGTGCCGTGAGTACCGCTCCGCGGGTCTGCTCCACCTGCTCGTCGACCTTCCGCCCCCACTCGTACTTCACTCGGCCGCCGCAGGCGTTGTAGGTCAGGTAGTAGTCGTTCAACGCGTCGATCACCGGCCGTGGGCGAAGCGTCTGGCATGCGGAGTCCAGGTACACGCTGTCCGCGGGCAGGTAGTCGAAGCCATACCGCGCGCCAGCCTCGACAACGACACCTTCGGGACGCCGCGAGAAGAGACCGCGCCGTGGGGGCATGCCACCCACGGTGGCCCGGGCGGCGCTCACGAGCGCCCACCGCGGGGCAGGGACAAGAACGTCAGCTTCATGGTGTCCCAACTATATGTTTCGCCGATTGTCGGAAAAGGCCGTCCGGCCCGCGCCACCCGCGAGGAGCCCCAACCGGGGAGCGCCGCAGTGGACGTGCTTCGCCGCGCGATGACCACCGTCTCGAAGTGGCGTTGCCCGTACCTGTTCTGCACCGCGAGCAACCCCAGCGAGACCACTCCGACGATCACCCCGCCGGCGAGGAGGGGGGTGCCGAACAGCAGGTTCAGGGCGATGGCATCGCCGATGACCTCGGCCAGGTCGGTGGCGGCCGCGACGACCTCTGCCTGCGCTCAGAACGCGAGTCGGGCCGGGCGGCGCAGCCGCCCGGCAGATGAGCTCGGGAAGGGTGGCCCCGGTGACCAGCCCGAGCTTCGCGGACTGGTACTGCACGAGCACGGCCATCGCGTTCGCCACGACCAGGACCCAGACCAGCAGGAAGCCGTACCATGAACCGGCGGTGATGTTTGCGGCCACGTTGCTCGGGTCCACGTACGCGATCGCCGCGACGAACGCCGGACCAAGCAACGGCAACACCCGCGCGCGGGTTGTGGGGGTGGATGCCACGGCCGTCTTCCTTGTCTCCGGGTGTCAGTCGTGGATGCCGTGTTCCACTGCGGAGTGGGTCTCGGGTTCGAATTGGAAGGTGGAGTGCTCCACGGAGACGTCGAAGTGCTCGGCCACGCAGTCCTGCAGTTGGGCCAGGATCCGCGGGCCGTGGCCGTCGGAGAAGCAGGAGTCGTCGAGCACGACGTGGGCTGTCAGGACGGGCAGGCCGGTGGCGATCTGGGTGGCGTGCAGGTCATGGACCCCTTGGACGTGGGGGACGGCGAGGATGTGGCGGCGCACCGCGGCCAGGTCCAGGCCCTTGGGGGTGGACTCGAGGAGGACATGGCCGGCCTCACGCAGGATAGTCAGGGCGCGGGGGACGATGAGGGCCGCGATGAGGATGCCGGCGAGGGCGTCGATGCGGGTCCACCCGGTGGTGGCGATCACGACGGCGCTGACGATGACGGCCACGGACCCGAGGGCGTCGTTGACGACCTCGAGGAATGCGGCGCGCATGTTCAGGGAGGCGCCCCGCCCGCCTGCCAGCACCGCCATGGAGGCGATGTTGCCCACCAGTCCGACGATGCCGAACACCAGCAGCCCGGTCGAGGTCACCTCGGGTGGGTCGAACAGTCGTCGGACACCCTCGATGAGGGCGTAGAGGCCCACCCCGAGCAGGATGGTGGCTTGGGCGCCGGCGGCGAGGACCTCGGCGCGCCGCCACCCCCAGGTACGTTCCGGCGTCGCCGGGCGCAGAGTGAGGGAGGCGGCGATGAGGGCCATCAGCAGCCCGCCGGCGTCGGTGAGCATGTGGCCGGC
>CALMKG010000277.1 GCA_937867175.1 uncultured Propionibacterium sp.
GGGTGGGCTTCTGGGCGGAGTGCTGGCGTCCGTTTTCGTCGTGTCGGTGACAACGCTGATCAAACAGACTCTCGCCTGGGTCATGCGTCAGGACGCCTGGGTCATGGTGGCCGCCCCGTTCGCCGGCATTGCTGTGGCGGTGCTGGTGCTCAACCTGGTCGCACATGGGCAGGCGGTTCAGCACATAGCCAGCGATGCGGCACCGCCGCGCAGGTTCTCGGCTTGGTTGGCCTTCCCGGCCAGCGCGGTGCGGGCCGACCTCACCGCAGATGTGGTCAACAATGCCGGCAGCGAGGAGAACTTCCCGTGGCGGCTGGCTCCGATCCGTGCCGCCGCGATCTTCGCCACGGTCGGGCTCGGAGCACCGATGGGCACGGAATCTCCCGCGGCACACCTCGGCGTGGCAGCAGGCTCAGCGCTGGAAAGGTTCGGCGGACGCTGGCGTGGCCTGGCGCGTAGCGCCGGGGTTGCCGGGGGTGCTGCCGGGGTTGCTGCGCTGATGGGTCTGCCATTGGTGGGGCTGGCGTTCATGCTCGAACTTGGCTGGCGGAGCCGTGCTCCACTTTCCCTGACCAGGGTGCTGGCGGCGGGCACTGGGGCGCTGGTCGGGTGGGGTTTCAACGTCGTGCTGGATCTCAGCTTGATCCGCTTGATCGTGCCGGCCATCGTCCCCGGGGGCTTGTTGCGGGCCTTGGCGACTGCCGCGCTGGTGGGTGCCCTGTCGGGCGCCTTCGGTTCGGTGACCGGATCGGCGATCTACAAGGCACGCAGCTGGTCGGCTGATCCGGTGGTCAAGTTCCTCACCGGCGGGGTGGTGCTGCTGGTCTGCGTCCTTGTGATCGGTCTGCTGGCCACACCTGCTGCCGCGATCGGCCCGGGTGCCAGCGCGGTGAGCTGGGCCGAGACCGCCAAGGTGTCGGCTTGGACGCTGCTGGCGGTGGTGGCGCTGCGAGCCGCCGCCACCACGGCCGCCGTGATGGCCGGTGGCTGCGGTGGGCTGTTCGTGCCGCTGCTGTCGATCGGGGATCTGGCCGGACGGGCGCTCGCCCCCGTGCTCGGGGTGTCCAGTGATCTGGCTGCTGCGGCCGGTTCGGCAGGCAGCATCGCCGGCGGCTACCGCCTTCCGCTGACCGCGATCGCGATGGTGCTCACTGTCGGGGGGCCGATGCCCGCACGGCTGACCTGTGTGGCGGCGGTGGGCTTCGCCACGGCGTCGGGGGTGGCTGCGGCCTACCTGCTCGACCGCTACGTCATGAACCGTGGGCGCAAGGTGGCCGATTCGCACTGAGGGTTTGGCCAACGCGTTTGAGGACGCCTCAGCCGGCTCGGCCGCGTCGTGCGGCGCTCTGCGGCTCAACTCGATGCGATCGTGAATGCAGGGGTCCTGTTGCTCGGGGTCATTGCCTGCTGCTGGGGCGATCAAGGTCGGACCCCGGTATCCCTGAGCAGCGTGCAGCCACGGGCCGAAAACCTCCTGGAAACCGGTTACAGAGCCCGTGGCTACACCCAGATCAGGGAATTTCGGAGCGCTTGGGCTATCGCCTACCTGCTGGACCGCTACGTCATGAACCGTGGGCGCAAGGTGGCCGATTCGCACTGAGGGTTTGGCCAACGCGTTTGAGGACGCCTCAGCCGGCTCGGCCGCGTCGTGCGGCGCTCTGCGGCTCAACTCGATGCGATCGTGAATGCAGGGGTCCTGTTGCTCGGGGTCATTGCCTGCTGCTGGGGCGATCAAGGTCGGACCCCGGTATCCCTGAGCAGCGTGCAGCCACGGGCCGAAAACCTCCTGGAAACCGGTTACAGAGCCCGTGGCTACACCCAGATCAGGGAATTTCGGAGCGCTTGGGCTATCGCCTACCTGTTCGACCGCTACGTCATGAACCGCAGATCCATCGACTCTGATTAGGTGCACCAGAACCCCTGGAACCGCGCAGTACTCTGCTGCCACACGGTGTTTCAACCGCAATGCTCGGCTGGAGGGATCATGTTCGGTTACCTGCTCGCGGAGAGCGTCTCCATCATCGACACCAGCGTGGACTTCATGCGCGATGCCCGTCTGGGTGATGTGCGGGAGTACTGCGACGTGGTGACCACAGTCGGACAGAGCGTCCGTGGCGACTCCAGCCACGGCGTCCGGAACCTGAATCCGCCCCGCCGCGGCGACAACGATGTGACGATCACCTGGACCAGTGACCGGCGAGTCTCGTCGGTCAGCTACAAGTCGGTGGGTGTCGGGTCGAAGATCGTCGGGGCCGGGGTCAAGATCATCACCACGATCGCGGCCACTGCGATCCGGAGCTCCGCCGCCATCCGGCTGTTTGGTTTGGATGACAAGCGCCAGGAGCCGGAGCAGGCAGAAGCGCCGAAGGGGCCACCCGACCCCGCGGCCGTGCGGGCTGCGTGGGAGGCAGCCAACCCGAACGCGGTTGACCACCGGAAGACCTACGCAGACATCGCCGGCGCCGCCACCGAGAGGCTGGCGGGGCTGCGCAAGGAACTGGTGGAGGCGAGCATCGAACCGGCCGCTACCGCCCGCAAGCTCACTCGCATCCGGCAACTCGAAGACGTCCGCGGCGTTGCCTTGAAGGAGATCGCGAAGGTGGAGGCGATGTTCACCGCCTGGAGCGAGTCGGCGATCACCCACTTCCCCCAGCGGATCACGTACGCGCTGGAACTGGACGAACTGCCCGAGCACACCGATCCGATGTCGAGCCAACCGACGACAGACCCGAAAACCCAACACGACCAGAAGGACGTCTGGAACCAACTGTGGACGCAGTCGCGGATCTGGGTGGAGGTTGGGCCCGGCGTGGCGCGCCAGGGCTGGCGTCCGAACCCCACCGGGGTCGCCATGGATGACCCGGTTCCCGAGCGGGTCTATTGGCGGGTGCCGTATCCGGCACGGCTGTGGGTCTGGCGGCAGGACGACGCCGGGGAACCGGTGCTGGAGAAGACCATAGACGTGATGGTCGCCAATCGGTTCAGCCAGACCGACTCGCTGCCGCTGGACGGTAGGTTCTTCGGGGAGGCGGCGGTCGAGTTGGTCTTCGACGAGCTGGGCTCGCCGACGAAGCTGGTCCAAGGTGACAAGAGTGCCGCCGGTGCCATTGCGGACGCGCTGCTCAGTGTCCCCGATCAAGTGGCTGCGGGGCTTGAGACCGCCACGAAGATCGGCACCTCGGTCGGCGACCTGCAGGACGCAGCAGCCAAGCGGCGCCTTGAGACCATCAATCGCCTGGTCGATCAGCGAGCCAAGGAACTTGAACTCCAGGGGATCAACGCCACCGCCGAAAGCTACGCCGAGCAGAAGCGGTTGGAGCAGCAGGTGGCCATCGCCAAGGCCCAAGGTTCCCTCGCACCGGCCTCCGAGCTGAGCCGATTGCAGAACGAACTCGCTGAAGCGACCGCACGCCGAGATCTGGAGGCCGTTTCCCGGGAACGCGCACAGGCGAGCGAGCTGGCCGAGGTTCGTGCCGAGCTGGCCAAACTCGAGGCGCAGCTCGACATCATTCGAATCAAGGTCCAGCACGACGGCGACGGCGAGTAGCCGCTGAGAACGCAGTCAGGACCGTCGGCCCACGCACTGGCAATCGACCCCGGTCGGGCCCACTTGCTGCGTGCGAACCGGACCTTTGCGGCGCTGCGAGAATGTAGACATGCCAAAGACAGTGTTCATCGACTTCGACGGCACCTTCGCCGATCGCGGACAGGTTCCGAAAGCTCACCTAGCGGCCGTCAGAGAAGCTCGCAGCAACGCTCACCGCGTCCTGTTGTGCACGGGCAGGCCGAAGTCGATGGTGCCAGATCGCCTGCTGGATTCGGTCTTCGACGGGCTCGTTGCCGCGGCGGGGGGCTATGTCGAGATTGACGGGACGATCCTGGCGGACACCCGGTTTCCCGAGGACTTGGCTGCGCGGGCGGTCACTGTTCTCACGTCCTATGACATCGCGTTCATCCTGGAGGCGCCCGAGGCCGTGTACGGCCCGGTCGGGATCAGGGAGCGGATACGCGAGATCCTCGGTCAGACTTTTGGATCGGCCGGTGCTCGAGACATGGCGTCCGACATTCTCAACCCGCTTCGCGCCACCAATCAGCTCAGCGGGCAGTCGTTTGGAAAGGTGTCGGTCTTCAGTTCCCCGATCCCGGTCGACGACCTCGCCCAGATGATCGGGCCGCGGGTGGGCGCACTGCCCAACTCCGTCACCGGCCTGAGCGGCTTCGGGGGTGAGATTTACCTTCGGGGTGTCAACAAGGCGGTCGGGATCGAATTGGTGGCCTCCCGTCTGGGGATAACGCGCGACGAAATCATCGGTGTGGGCGACGGCCACAACGACCTCGAGATGCTCAGCCTGGCGGGCACTGCAGTCGTCGTTGAAGGCGCACCGGCGGAACTCCTGGCGCTGGCTGACCTGGTCGTCGCGCCCCCCGAGCGGGCTGGACTGGTCCGGGGGTTCCACGAGCTCGGTCTGACCGGAAGAGGACTCCAGTGATGTGGGGCGGCGGCCTGCTGCTGACCCGCTCGCAACCGGGCATTGCGGGTGCGGACGATGAGCTGGTGCAGCCTGAGGTGCTGACTGCCCGACCCGACGAACCTGCACGTCCATGGGCTGCACGTCTCCCCGGTCGGCAACGGCGACAACCCGTTCGTCAGTATCGCCCCTGGCGACAGTTTCGACTGTGAGTACCGGCTGCCCGCAGACCCTCGTCCGGGCACTTACTGGTACCACCCGCACCACCACGGCCACGAGGCAGACCAGGTCGCGTCCGGGTTGTAGGGGGCCATCATCGTCGAGGACGCCGAAGTGCTGCCGGTCACCCGGGAGCGGGTGATGGTGATCTCCGACCTCTCGCTCGACGGTTCGGGGAACTTGGCCGGGGTTTCCCAGATGGACCGGATGCTGGGTGACGGTGCTGGTCGCCTTCGACGACTTCCCGGGACGCACCGTCTACCACTGCCACATCCTCGACCATGAAGATCTCGGCATGATGGCCATCATCGAGGCTGCCTGAGCAGGTCAAACCTCCTGCTGCGCGGGCCGGGTCAATCCTCGATCCGCGCTGCACCCTGCTGTCTGAGCGACTCGAGTCCGTCGCGCATGGCCTGGAGCTTCTGTGGGGAATGTCCCACCCAACCGGTCAACTCCTCAACGATGCGCAGCGGCTCGCGGCTGCGGAAAGACTGTGTCGGGTTCCCGGGAAACCGCTTGTCGGTCACATTGGGGTCATCCTCGAACGCGCCGGTCGGCGCCACGACGTAGATCCGGCCCGGGCCGTCGCCGGATGCCAGTTCAGCTCCCCAGACCGCGGCGTCGAGGGTCGCGGTGAAGTAGACGTAGTTCATCAACCGGCCTTGCTCGAAGTTCGACTCGCGCCCGGGAACAAGCAGGGTGCCTGCGGTCAGGTGGGCCTTGGTGCCATGCAGAAACACCCCTGCCGAATAGATCTCGAACGGCACTGGTTCGCTCATGGAACGTGATGCTATCCGGGCCCTCGACTGGGGGACGACCCTTGCGGTGAGGTTCCCGTTGGGGCTAACGCTGGACTAGCGGTTGTAGGCCGGCATTGCGCCCTTGATCGGGTCGGTCTGGGCGGTGACCGCGGCCAGCAGGTCGTCCGGCAAGGGACCCTTGGCGATGGAGGCGATGTTCGATGTCACATGCTCCACGCGGTCGCCGCCCAGCAGCAGTGAGCCGACGCCGGGCTGGGAGATCAGCCACCGCAGACCCAGCTCCGGCAACGCGATACCGGCGGACGCGGCCAGCTCGGCGATGCGGGTGATGGCACCGAGTACCTCGGGGGTCCAGTAGCGCTTCTTGTACATCTCAGCCAGCACCGACCCGGAGAAGCGGCTCGGCGCTCCCGCTTCGGGGGGCGCGACCAGCAGACCGCCGGCCAGCGGGTTGTAGCACATGGTGGTGATCTGGTGAACTTGGGCGAACTCCAGCCATTCGTCCTCAAGCCGGCGGGCGACCAGGTTGTAGACGTTCTGGCCGATGACAGGGCGCGGCGCACCGTATTCGGCTGCGAGACGCTCGAGGTCGGCCACCTGCCAGGCCGCGAAGTTCGACACACCCAAAGCCTTGAACTTGCCTTCTTGGTGCAGTTCGGCAACGGCCTGCATCGTCTCGGACGGGGGTGTCAGCCGGTCGGGCTGGTGCAGGTAGTAGACGTCGACGTGGTCGACTCCCAGACGCTTGAGCGAACCCTCGAGGCAGTTGCGAATGGACGCAGGCGACAGCGGCGGCTGGCCCTGATCGTCGGGGTGGGGCATGCCCACCTTGGTTGCCAGCACGATCTCGTCACGGTGCCTGGCCACCAGCGGTGCGATCAAGGCCTCGGTGGTTCCCCGCGCGTACCCGTTGGCGCAGTCGACCCCGGTGACGCCCGCTGCCAAGGCGGCCTCGAAGATCGCCTCGGCGGTGGCGGCGTCGGCCGTGTCGCCGAAGGACATGGTGCCCAGCACCAGCCGCGACATTGGGACGGCGACATCGTCAATGATGATTGGTTGGGATTCCATCAGTACCTCCTGAGCGTCTGTGGGATCAGTCTGGCATGAATGCGTGATTCGCGCAATGAGTGGCGCGGAACACGCATCGTTTGTTATGATCGTGCCCATGATCAAGACCCAGGAACCCGAAGTGCCGGGCGTGACGGCCGTCGTCGTCGTGGCCGACGATCTGTCGGGTGCCTGCGAGACGGCTGCCGCATTGGGTGGGCTGCCCGTCCTGCTCGGCGGCTTCGACCAGGCACGGCCACCAAGCTACGCAGTCGATCTGAGTACCCGAGAGGCCAGCGCTGCCGAACACACCGCCGGACTGCGACACGAGTGGGACGCATTGCCCGCAGAGGCGACGCTGTTCGTCAAGACCGACTCACTGCTGCGCGGCCACCTTAAGGCGACTTTGCAGGAACTGGTGCGCTTCGGGCGCCCCGTTCTGTTCTCGCCGGCGTTGCCCGAACTGCGGCGCCATGTGCGTGCCGGGACCGTCGAGGTGGACGGCGTCCCTCTGCACCAGACCGATCTTTGGGCCCGCGAGCTCCAGCCGGCTCCCACCTCGATCAGCGAGCTGCTGGGCGAGGTGCCACACCAGGTGCTCGGACGCGAACTCCAGCCCGGCGATCTGATCCCGGGGCAGGTGACAGTCTGTGACATCGAATCGCCCGCACAGGCCGATCGGATCGCCGATATTGCACGGATAAGGGGGGCCATCCTGGTTGGTGCCTCTGCGCTGGCCCGCGCGCTGGCCGTCCGCAGCCAGGCGTCGAGCGGCCCACAGCAGTCCCTCAGCGGTGAGGCTAGCGTCCTGGTCGTCGTCGGGAGTGCCGCGGGCGCCGCAATCCGGCAGCTCGAACTGCTGTGTGCGCGCAGGGGACTGGAGCCGGTCATCGTCCCCACCTCTGCGACCTCCGGGCCGGTCGAAGCCGGCAAGGACGGGCCGCTGGTTGCGCTCGGCTTCGAAGCCGGCGAGCAGCTGGACCCCGAACTGGGACCTCAACTGCTGGACAGCCTCGGCGTCCTGGTGGCCCGACTCGATCGTCTCCGCCGGCGCGATCTGGTGCTGATCGGTGGGGAGACCGCGCGAGAGATCCTTGGACGCCTCGGCGTGCGACGCCTCGACGTCGTGCGTGAGGTGGAACCGGGCGCGGTCGTGAGCATCGCGGGGGAGCGGCTGATCGCCACTCGTCCAGGCTCCTTCGGGGCCGAGGATTCACTGTTGAAAATCGTCGATGAAATGAAATCCATCAGGCATGATCTTGCGAAAGGAACATCGAAATGACTGACTCTTCTGCCCTGCCCGTCGTCGCGGTCACCATGGGAGATGGCGCTGGCGTCGGACCGGAGGTCACAGTGGTGGCCGTCACCGATCCGCAGATCCGCGACATCTGTCTGCCGGTGGTCATCGGCGATGCCAAACGCCTGGAGCAGGCTGCACGAATCATGCACGTGGCCGCCCCTGTGGTGCGCGTAGCAAGCGTGGCTGAGGCCAGGAATGCCCAGGAAGGCATCCGTGTGATCGATCTTGGCCTACTGCCAGAGGATCTGCCCTGGGGGCAACTCAGCGCCGTGGCCGGTGACGCAGCCTTCCAGTACATCAAGGTCGCCGCCGAACTGGCGGTCAAGGGTGAGGTGGACGCCATCTGCACCGCCCCGCTCAACAAGGAGGCCCTCCACATGGGCGGCCACAACTTCCCAGGCCACACCGAGATGCTGGCCCATCTGACGGGTACACCGGAAGTCTCCATGATGCTGAGCGCGCCCAAGCTGCGTGTCATCCACGTCACCACCCACATCGGCCTGATCGACGCAATCGCCAAGATCGAGCCCGGGCTGGTGGAGCGAGTGATCCGCCGCGGCAACGACGCACTGGTCCGGGCAGGCATCGCCCACCCGCATATCGGCGTCTGCGCCATCAACCCCCACGCGGGGGAGGGCGGTCTCTTCGGTCATGGTGAGGAGGCGGAGAAGATCACTCCCGCCATCGTGGCGGCCAGGGCCGGCGGGCTGGATGTGGACGGCCCGCTGCCCGCCGACACCGCGTTCTATCTTGCCGGTCGTGGCGACTACGACCTCATCGTCGCGATGTACCACGACCAAGGCCACGGACCGGTCAAGGTCCTCGGGATCGAGGACGGCGTAAACATCACCGTTGGGCTGCCAGTCATCCGGACCTCGGTCGACCATGGCACCGCCTTCGACATCGCAGGCAAGGGCGTAGTCAGCCCACTCAGCATGCTGGAAGCGATGCGGCAGGCGGTCAAGCTGGCCAGTCGGCACTGAGGAGCGTGACCAGCCCGGCTAGAGTGGGCCGGGCTGAAGGGAGCCATCGATGAAGGCCACGCAACGTCGCGAAGAGATCCTGCGGTTGGCATCGTCGGGTGGCGAGACGATCGTCGACGAGTTGGCAGACCGATTCGGGGTCACCGCGTCGACGATTCGTCGTGACTTGGCCCGGCTCAGCCAAGAGGGCGAATTGGCCCGTACCTACGGCGGCGCCATCGCCATGCATGCACGAGAGCAGCCACTGTCCGAGCGCAGCGCGGAACACCATGCTGCCAAGGCCGCGATCGGCGCCTGGGCAGCATGCCAAGTGCATCCGGGCGACGTGGTTCTGTTGGATGCGGGGACCACAACTGCCGAATTGGCTCGTGCGCTGCGTGGGCATGGCCCCCTGACCGTCGCCACCACGGGCCTGACGCCACTGGCCGCCATCTCCGGGGCCGAAGGGATAGAGGTGCTCTGTCTGGGGGGACGCCTGCGCGAGATGAGCCAGGGCTTCGTCGGCCCCCTCACCGAGGCGTCGTTGGAACGACTCACCTTCGACGCTGTCTTCTTCGGTGCCGACGGCGTCACCGCGGAGCGGGGTATCTGCGAGGCCAACCTGGAACAGACCAGGCTGAAGGAGCTGATGTGGCAGCACAGCCGCAGCACCTTCGTGCTGGCTCATGGGGCGAAGGTCGGGTACGCGCCGTTCCATGCCTGGATGCGGATGCCCGCACAGTGGACGCTGGTCACCGATGACGAGGCGTCCGAGCGGCAACTCGCACCCTTCCGCGCGAACGGAATCAGGGTCGTCGTCGTGGACGGCACCGGCACCCAAGTGCGTTGAACTGCGGCTGTCCGGTGCTCGCGCCCAGTCCGTGCGCCGCGAGTTGGTGACCAGCCACTTCTCCGCATCGAGGTAGCGGCACTCCCGCAATGGGGCGGTTGTGATGCCGCAGGGTGATCGGTTGTCATCGGGCGATCCCGATCAAGTGAGCCCCGACAAGGCGCTCGACTCGCGTAGGGGGGGGTGGACCAACTTCGCGCAATTCATCGTCCAAGGATTTGCGCAAACAACGCAACTACGTGTGTAATGGTGCGCATACCGCGCATAGAGGCGCGACCGAGAGGAGCTCATGATGACGGCGACCATCACAACGGTCCCCCCTCAGACAGCAGACTTGTACGCCCTGGATCCGAAGGAGGCAATGACCGCCCCCGAGACCATGAGGGAACGATGGAAGTTCCTTGGGCCCGGCATGATCATGTCGGCCGCCGTCATCGGCTCCGGGGAGTTGATCACGACCACCACAATGGGGGCGCGCGTGGGTTTCGCGCTGCTTTGGCTCATCGTGATCTCCACACTGGTGAAGGTCTGGGTCCAGATGGAGTTGGCGACCTACACGATTCTGAACGGTGTGCCCGCCATGCAGGCCTACGCGCGAGTCCCCTTCCGCATCGGCCAGGCCAGCTGGATCAATGTCTTGTGGTTCTTAATGGACTTCGCCAAGATGTTCCAGCGCGGCGGCATCATCGGCGGTGCGGTCACAGCATTCTCCATCATGCTGCCGATCGTCGGTGAACCGCTCGGTCACACCTCGCTGGTGATCTGGACATCCATCATGCTCGTCATCACCATCGGACTCAACGTGCTGAACAAGTACAAGCTGCTGGAGAAGGTCGCCTTCTGGATGGTCGTCGTGTTCACGGTGACCACCCTCGGCCTGGCGGCGTCCCTCCCAGCCACCAAGTTCGCATTCGGATGGGCCGACATCGCTTCAGGATTCAGCTTCAACATCCCGGCAGGCGCGGTGGGCATCGCGATCGCGGTCTTTGGGCTGACCGGCGTCGGAGCCGACGAGATGACCACCTACACCTACTGGTGCATGGAGAAGGGCTACGCCCGGTGGACCGGCCCGGACGACGGTTCCGAGGAACGCGCCCAGCGTGCCATCGGGTGGATCAAGGTTATGCGCCTCGACATCATGGTCTCCTGGCTGATCTGCACTCTCTGCACCCTGTCCTTCTACACCATGGGTGCGGCAGTGCTGCATCCCCAAGGGCTCAACCCCAAAGGCAATGACGTGATTCTCACCCTGTCGCACATGTACTCAGACGTGCTCGGGCCGACGGGTTACTACATCTTCCTGATCGGTGCAATCGGTGTCCTGTGGTCGACCTTCATCGCGTCCACCGCATCGGTGCCGCGGCTGTGGGCAAACAACCTGGCCACCTTCGGCGTCTTCAAGTGGCACAACGTGGCGCTGCGCAACAAGTTGATCCGCATCTTCACGATCGTCATGCCCTGCATCTGGGCTGCCACCTACCTTGGGATGAAGTCACCGGTCGTGATGGTGATGATCGGCGGTATCGGTGGTGCTATCTTCCTGGCCGCCGTCGTGGTGGCCACGTGGTACCTTCGCGTCACCGGCGTTCCGAAGCGCTTCAAGTCCAGTCGCTTCTTGAACGTGATGTTCATCCTCAGCACGATCGCCATCGCTGCGTTGTCGGTGACCTCTCTGCTCAGCGCGCTGGGCATCTCGGTGGGCTGATCGTGATGGCTGAGGTACTCGTTCTCTCGCCGAGTTTCGGCCAGTGGTCCACCAAGCCCGGCCAATTGCTGGAGCAGGCCGGCATCACCACCCGACGACCGGTGGCCAAGTCGCCCCTGAGCTCAGCCGAGTTGCAGGCAGAGGTGGGCAACGCCGATGCACTGATCGTCGCCCTCGACGATGTGGACGCCGCGGTGATCGCTGCCGCACCCAACCTGAAGGTCATCGCCAAGCACGGCGTGGGAGTGGACAACATAGATGTCGCGGCGGCCACTCAGGCCGGGGTCGTGGTCGTCAATGCCCCCGGCACCAACAGTTCCGCGGTGGCGGATCTCGTCATGGGATTGCTGCTGGCAGTGCAACGGCACATCATCGATGCTCACCTCTCACTGTTGGCCGGGCGCTGGGACAGGTTCCACGGCCCTGAGTTGGCCGGCAAAACGATCGGGATCTGCGGTTTCGGGCGTATCGGCCGTGAGGTCGCTGCACGAGCGGCCGGATTCTCGATGGACGTGGTGGCCTACGATCCCTATCTGGACGCGGACGCGTTCGCCTCGGCAGGGGTCAGGCAGGCCAGCTCGGTCGAAGCACTGGTGGTAGAAGCTGACGTCCTGACTCTCCATCTTCCCGGCGGCGGCGACCGACCGCTGCTGGATGAGGGCATGCTTGCACGACTCAAGCCCGGGGCAGTGTTGATCAATGCGGCGCGCGGTGACCTCGTGGACGAGCACGCCATCGCCAAGGCGCTTGAATCGGGAGCCCTTGGCGGTTATGGGGCAGATGCCTTCTCGACCGAGCCGCCGACCGGCAGCCCGCTGTTGACCGCGCCCAATGTGGTCTTGACACCGCACATCGGTGCCTTCACCGATCGGGCCAATGAACTGATGGGCACCTGCGTGGTGAGCGACATCATCGCAGTGCTCGACGGCCAAGTGCCGCGCCACCAAGTAACAGCTTGAGAAGAGACAGAGGAGATCCATGAAGACCAACGAGATCCGCGGCATCATTCCCGCAATGGTGACGGCGTTCAACGAAGACGAATCGATCAATGAGGCGGGGGTGCGGGCCACCGCCCGCCGGATGCTCGATGCCGGGGCGCACGGCATCTTCCCGGGTGGCACCAACGGGGAGTTCTATGCGATGACCGCGGCCGAGCGTCAGCAAGTCCTCGAGATCGTCATCGACGAAGTGTCCGGCGCGGTGCCGGTCTACGCCGGGGCAGGTGCGGTCACCACGCGAGAGGCCATTCTGTTGGCGAAGGCCGCCGAAGCGGCCGGTGCCGATGCGCTTTCCGTCATCACGCCATACTTCGCCGCTGCATCACAAACCGAACTGGTCGCCCACTTCGCCCGGGTGGCTGATGCCGTGTCGTTGCCGGTCATCCTGTACAACATCCCTGCGCGCACTGGCAATTCCATCAGCCCGGCGACGCTGGAGAAGCTCGCCCAAGTGCCGAACATCGTCGGGGTGAAGGACTCCTCCGGCAACTTCGACAATCTCTTGCAGTACCTCGCTCGGGTCCCGGTCGGTGAGGACTTCGCCGTCCTGTGCGGCAATGACTCCCTGATCCTTTGGGCCCTGCTGGCAGGAGCGTCCGGATCGATCACTGGTGTGGCCAATGTCTACCCCGAGACGATGGTCGGCATCTTCGACGAGTGGAGCAAGGGCGAGATCGACCGTGCGCGTGTGTTGCAGGACTCCATCCGGCCATTCAGGACGGTCTTCCGCCACGGCAACCCGAACACCGTGGTGAAGCTGGCCACGAACATGCTGGGTTGGCCGGTTGGTCCTTGCCGGGCCCCGTTCTCAACCCTGGCGGTCGAAGGTGAGGACGAACTGCGCCGCGTGCTGGCCGAGGGCGGCGAGCGCGACATGCGCTGATGCGGTTGCAACGCAAAAGGGGCAGGGACGCCAGCCAGCGTCCCTGCCCCGTTGCATCTCCCGCCGGTTCCACCCCGCCCCAGCCTGTTGGTGCGGTTCTAGCGGATCACCCCGGACGCCCGGGCCGCGGCCACCGCCGCAGTCCGGTTGTCGAC
>CALMKG010000278.1 GCA_937867175.1 uncultured Propionibacterium sp.
ATCTCGGTCTCCCGAGTCGGCGGTGCCGCGCAGACCAAGGCAATGAAGAAGGTCGCCGGCACCCTGAAGATCTCGCTGGCGCAGTACCGCGACATGGAGGCGTTCGCGATGTTCGCGTCCGATCTGGACGAGGCATCCAAGCGCCAGCTGGAGCGCGGCGCCCGGCTGATGGAGCTGCTACGCCAACCCCAGTACTCGCCGATGCCGATGTCAGAGCAGGTGGCCGTCATCTGGGCGGGCACCACCGGGCAACTTGACGAGGTGCCGGTCGAGGACGTGCAACGGTTCGAGGCCGAATTCCTCGACCACCTGCGTCGCAACGGGACGGTGCTCGGTCAATTGGATGCCACCGGGAAACTGGAGGACGAGATGCTTGAGCAGCTGACCTCGCTGATGGGTCAGTTCAAGGGCACCTTCCGTACCGCGTCCGGGCAACTGTTGGGCGAGCTGAATGCCGAGCCGGTCGATGACGACGACATCCATCAGCAGAAGATCGTGAAGCAGAAGAGAGGCTGATAGTGGCGGCAACCCTTCGCGAACTGCGGCAGCGTCGCAACTCGGTGGCCGCGACGATGAAGATCACCAAAGCCATGGAGTTGATCGCGGCCTCCCGGGTGAGCCGGGCCCAACACAAGGCCCAGGCGTCGCTGGAGTACACCCTCGAGTTGCACCGTGCGGTGGAAACGGTGGCCACCTTCGCCAAAGTTGACCATCCGCTCACCGCCGAGCACCGCGAGCGGAAGCGGTCGGCGGTGCTGGTCATCGGCAGCGATCGCGGCCTGGCCGGGGCCTTCCCAAGCAACATCACCCGGGCGGCAGAGGGCTTGATCGATCAACTGACGTCGCAAGGCATCGAGGTCGAACTCTTCACCACCGGACGCAAGCCGAAGGAGTACTTCGACTTCCGGAATATCGAGGTCAAGCAGTCCTGGCTAGGGTTCAGCGAGTCACCGCACTACGAGCACGCCCGTGAGATCGGCACGCTGCTGATGGAAAGCTTCCTTAAGAGGCAGGCCCAGGGTGGCTTCTCGGAGCTTCATGTGGTCTACACCCACTTCCACTCCCTGGTCCTCCAGCGGGTGCGAATCAACCGACTACTGCCCCTGGAGGTTGTGGAGAGCGACGCCCTGACGGAAGGCGAGCCGACAGGGACCGTCCCCGAGTACGAATTCGAACCCGACCCGGAGACGGTGCTGAACGCGTTGCTGCCGATGTACATCATCGACTCCATCAAGTTCATGTTGCGCCAATCGGCGGCCTCCGAACTGGCTGCCCGCCAACAAGCCATGCACTCCGCCACCGACAACGCCAACGAGCTGATCCGGGACCTCACCCGGCAAGCGAACCAGGCGCGCCAGGCAGAGATCACCCAAGAGATCAACGAAATCGTCGGCGGCGCGGGTGCGCTGTCGGCATCCGGACAGGAGCGCTAACCCATGACGGTCACCGACACCCAACCGACCGCGGCTGCCCCCACCACAGGTGCCGGGCGCGTCACCCGGGTCATCGGCTCGGTCATCGACGTCGAGTTCCCCTCCGACCGCCTACCGGCCATCCACAACGCGCTTGCAGTGGATGCCGGCGTCGGCGAGACCAGACGGCCCATCACCCTCGAAGTTCAGCTGCAGATCGGCGACAACGAAGTGCGCTGCATCGCATTGAAACCAACCGACGGCGTGCGACGTGGTTCACCCGTGCATGACAGCGGCAGCCCGATCACGGTGCCGGTGGGCCAGGTCACCAAGGGCCACGTCTGGAACGTCATCGGCGAGGTGCTTAACGTCGACCCCTCGACTGTCGAGGTGACCGAGCGCTGGCCGATCCACCGCGATCCGCCGCCGTTCGACGCGCTGCAGCCCGAGACCAAGATGCTGGAGACCGGCATCAAGGTCATCGATCTGCTGACGCCCTATGTGCAGGGCGGCAAAATCGGCCTGTTCGGTGGCGCGGGCGTCGGGAAGACCGTGCTCATCCAGGAGATGATCTTCCGCATCGCCCACAACTTCGGTGGCACCTCCGTCTTCGCAGGTGTGGGGGAGCGCACCCGTGAGGGCAACGACTTGATCACTGAGATGGCAGAGGCTGACGTCATCAAGGACACTGCCTTGGTCTTCGGCCAGATGGACGAGCCGCCCGGCACCCGTCTGCGGGTGGCGCTTTCGGCGCTCACCATGGCCGAGTACTTCCGCGACGTCGAGAACCAGGACGTGCTGCTGTTCATCGACAACATCTTCCGGTTCAC
>CALMKG010000279.1 GCA_937867175.1 uncultured Propionibacterium sp.
CCATGCTGGAGCACCACCAAGGTGAAGTCAATAGAATCTGACGCTGAACCGTCTGAGAGTGCATCACCCTGGTGGTTCGGGGCACTTGGGAAGCCAACTTAAGCTAACTTAACTCTCATGCTGGAGCCTGGACGCCGCCGCTCGCCGCTGGCGAGTCTGTTGGGGCCGGCGTTCGTCGCGGCGGTGGCATACGTCGACCCCGGCAACGTGGCGGCCAACCTGACCGCCGGCGCTAAGTACGGCTACCTGCTGGTCTGGGTTCTGGTACTGGCCAACCTGATGGCCGTGCTGGTGCAGTACCTGTCCGCCAAACTCGGCCTGGTCGCCGGACGCAGCCTGCCCGCGTTGATCGGAGACCGGCTGCCGCGGCCCGCGCGGTTGGCGTTCTGGGCCCAGGCAGAGATCGTGGTGGCGGCAACCGACCTCGCCGAGGTGATCGGTGGTGCGATCGCACTGTGGATCCTGTTCGGGGTGCCGTTGTTCGCCGGTGGCCTGATCGTCGGCGTGGTGTCGATGATCCTGCTCGCCACCCACGATTTGCGGGGGCAGCGGGCCTTCGAACGCACCATCATGGCCTTCCTGCTAGTCATCGTGGTCGGCTTCGTCACCGGTCTGTTCTTCGCCGATGTCTCTTGGCGACAGGTGGTGGGGGGAATGGCACCCCGGTTCGCCGACACGCAGTCGGTGCTGCTGGCGGCCAGCATGCTTGGCGCCACCGTCATGCCGCACGCGATCTATGCCCACTCCTCGCTCAGCCTGAACCGTTTCGGCCACCCCAGTTCCGAGGAGCTTCCCCGGTTGTTGCACGCCACCCGTATCGATGTGGTGTTCTCGCTGTTCATCGCCGGGTCGGTCAACATCGCGATGCTGTTGTTGGCCGCCGCCAAGCTGCCGGGGCGGGAGGGTACCGACACCATCGCGGGGGCCCATGCGGCGATCACCCAGGCACTCGGGCCAGTCATCGGGGTGCTCTTCGGGGTGGGGTTGCTGGCCTCCGGGCTGGCGTCCACCTCGGTGGGCTGCTACGCCGGTGCCGAGATCATGGCAGGCGTCTTGCGCGTGCGTGTCCCGATGCTGGTGCGCCGTGCGGTCACCTTGGTGCCGGCGCTGATCGTGCTGGCCACCGATGTGGAGCCCACTTGGGCGCTGGTGCTGAGCCAGGTAATACTCAGCATGGGCATCCCGTTCGCGCTGGTCCCACTGGTCTGGTTCACCAGTCACGCCCAGGTGATGGGCGATCACCGCAATGCGCGCCCCATCGCGATCATCGCCTGGGTGGTGGTGGCCCTGATCGTGGCGCTCAACGCGGCTCTCGTCGCCTTGTTGTCGGCCGGGATCGGGTGAACAGGAGATCGATGACAATGTTGTTCGACGCAACCCAACAGGTCAGCCCGGTCACCCAGGACTACTTGAAGGCCATCTGGCAGTCCACCGAATGGGGCGGTCGCCCGGCCACCACGTCCTCGCTTGCCGCCCGGTTCGGTACCAGCCAGGCGAACGTGTCGGACGTGCTGTCACGGTTGACCAAGGCACAGCTGGTCGTCCGTGAACCATACCGACCCTGCGCGTTGACCCCGCGCGGTGTGGCGCTGGCGTTGGGCATGGTGCGTCGGCACCGGCTGATCGAAACGCACTTGGTCGAATCCCTGGGCTATGCCTGCACTGAGGTGCACGAGGACGCCGAACGCCTCGAGCACGCCGCCTCCGACGTCTTCATCGACCGATTGGCAGCCCATCTCGGCCATCCTCGTGTCGACCCGCACGGTGATCCGATACCGACCGCCGACGGTCAGATCGAGTACCCCGCCGACGCCCACCCGGCCACCGAGGTTGCGTCCGGGCGGTACCGAGTGGTGCGCATCTCAGACGCCGATCCGGTAGCTCTGCTGGTACTGCACGATCACGGGCTTCACCCGGGTGCCGGACTGCGGGTTCTTGACTGCGCTAATGGCCGGTTCATCGAACCCATCGGGTCGACAGATGGCCCCGGGTCGTCGGGGGGAGGGTCGCTGGGCGTCCCTGCGGTGGTCGGGGCACTCTGGGTAGTGGACGAGCAGGCCCCCGCCTGGCGGTCCTGATGCGGGTTCGAGGCAAGGACGGAATCACGTGAAGACGGAGGGGGCTTGCCCGTGCGGAGGAGGGGTCTCTTACACCCACTGCTGTGAACCCTTCCACACCGGGCAGGCGCTGCCGCCCACCGCCGAGGCACTCATGAGATCGCGGTATTCGGCGTTCGTGCTGGGGCTGGCCGACTACCTGTGGCGAACCTGGCATCCCCGAACCAGACCCCAGCGCGTCCACCTGGACGACACGGTCTGGACCGGGCTCGAGATCGTCGACGTTGTCGACGGTGCCGTAGGTGACCAGGACGGCGTCGTCGAGTTCATGGCCGGCTACCTGCACGGACGCCGCACCGGCCACCTGCGCGAGCGGTCACGGTTCGAACGGCGTGCTGGCCGCTGGATGTATCTGGACGCGCAGTGAGCTGGTGCCGGTGGCGCTGGCTTTCATGGCTGCCGCAGCCACCGCTGCCAAACCAACTACGCTTCTCGTATTCGGACGCACCGGTCCGACGCGGATGTCTGGAGCAGCATGGGCAAGAAGAACTCTGGTGCCAAGAAGTTGAGCACTGAACAGTACGAGGCTGAGCTTGACAGGCTGCACGCGGAGCTGGTCGCGATGCAGGAGTGGGTGAAGAAATCCGGCGCACGGATCGTCATCGTCTTCGAAGGACGCGACACCGCCGGCAAGGGCGGGGTAATCAAACGGATCACCGAACGGGTCAGCCACCGGGTCTTCCGCGAGGTGGCATTGCCGGCGCCCAGTGACCGCGAGCAGACACAGATGTACATGCAGCGCTACATGCCGCACCTTCCGGCCGCCGGCGAGGTGGTGATCTTCGACCGCAGCTGGTACAACCGGGCCGGTGTGGAGCGGGTGATGGGGTGGGCATCCACCGAGCAGGTTGAGCAGTTCTTCCAGCTGGCGCCCCTGCTCGAGAAGGTGATGGTGGACGGCGGCATCATCTTGCTCAAATACTGGCTGGAGATCTCGGAGGGCGAGCAGACTCGGCGCATCCGGTCCCGGATCGACGACCCCCGCAAGGTGTGGAAACTGTCGCCGATGGATGTCGAGTCGTACAACCGCTGGTACGACTACTCCCGCGCCCGGGACGAAATGTTCGCCGCGACCAGCACCGAGTGGGCACCCTGGTTCATCGTCGACAACGAGAGCAAGAAGCGTGGCCGGCTGAACGTGATCAGTCACATCCTCAGCCAGATCCCCTATGAGCCCTTGCCGGAGCGCCCTGTCGAGCTACCGGCCCGCCAAACCGACGAGGACTACGTGGCTCCCGACCTGTCTGCGATGTTCGTTCCGAAGCGTTTCTGAGCGAATCGACGCTGCTGCTTGCTGGTTCGGTGCCTGACACGGCTGCCACGGGGCGGTTGCCGGGCCGCAGGGGGCGTCTGCCGGCTGAGCGTCCCGATCCCCGTCCGGTCGACGTGCTGTGCGCCATCGGCACCGAACAGTCGCGCGATGTCAGCTAGCCGTGTTTGGGCGCCGGGCCGCCTCGGTGCAGCAGCGAACGGGCAATGGTGGCTCGGAGCCCCGGGTCGGTTGTGTCGGCGGTGAGGATCTCAAACACACTCATGGTGGGCCAGGTCCACTGCCGGGCCGCCTGTTCGATGGTGGCGCCGTCGACCCGCCAACCGACGTCCAACAGAATGCCACCCGCGTACTGGTCAAGGTCTACCAACGGCTGCCCAACGGCCGCTTGGAGCAGCGCCACCAGACCGGCATCGCGTTCATAGGGCCGGCCCAGGGGCAGCCGCGACCCGATATGGGCGAGCAGTGCGCGGGGGTCGTCCAAGTGCTGGGTGGCGAATCGTGTCAGTGACAGCCTGCCGTTGTGTTTTCGCAGCAGTCCCAAGGCAGTCGCGGTCTCTCGCAGATCGAGGACGGGCAGGGTCTGGTCCTCGCGGTTTCCGGCACCGATCCAGCGCTGATGCAGCCCGAGTTCGAGGTAGAGAGCGTGGACGATTCGCGGTGGCAGGTAACCGGCGGCAGTCAGTTTCACCCCGTCTCCGATGGTGCGCAGCAGGTGCTGGTAGCGACGCACGGCTCCCTGCGCCTGGGCGTCGCTGAGATCGGTTGCGCCGGTGGTGGCGTCCTTGATCAACCTTCCCAGCGGCGACAATGGGCCACCGTGATATCGGTCCAGCAGGTCGGCGATCAGCGGGTGCCAGTTGGCGAGGTCGGGCAGGGGGGCGGCGAGAAGTTGCTCGTTGACCTCATCCACCGAGAAGGCCGCCGGGTCGTAGTCGTCGGGTAGCCACGCCAGCAGTTCTTCAATCCACTCCTCGTCGGCGCCCGAGGGCAGCTGGCCGGCGAGGGCGTCCAGCAGTTC
>CALMKG010000280.1 GCA_937867175.1 uncultured Propionibacterium sp.
GCCACTGCGACGTTGGCCCTGCAAGCCCAGCTGACCAAGAAGGACATCCCAGTGGCTGCCAAGGCGGTGGCTGCGGTGCTGGGCCGCGAACCCCGCACGGAGGTGCTCAAGGGACGCTCCAACTACGCGTGCCTGTTGCGGGTGCGCGACCAAGTGGGGGCTGCACAGGATTCCCTGCTCGGTGGGTCGGAGGTCGGCGAGGCGATGAGAGGCTCGGGAGCGGACGCCGCGTCCGCCCTCGGGGTCGAAGTGCTGGGGCTGCGCGAGTGGGCCGAGGCCCAGGCCAAGGATCATGGCTTGGCCGACCGCGATGACGCGCCGAGCCACTCACCGCGCGCATGGGCCCAGGTTTCGGTACCCGTCCGGGAGTGCCTGGGCGCCGCCAAATGCCCTTACGGGGCGGAATGCTTCGTGGAGGCCTCCCGGGCGCGGGCAAGACAGGCCGATCTGGTCGTCACCAACCACGCGCTCTTGGCCATCAACGCGATGCATGGTGGAACCGCGCTGCCCGAACACGGCGCGGTGATCATCGACGAGGCACACGAACTGGTCAGCCGGATCACGGGTGCGGCCAGCAGTGAGCTGTCGGCCCAACAGATCGAGCGCGTCGCCCGGCGTGCCTCGGAATGGCTGGACGATGACCTGGGCCTCGAATTGCTCGAAGTGGCCGATGGCTTCGCCGCAGCGCTCGACGAAGTACCGCCTGGCCGCATCACCAAACCAGAATCGCTGGCAGTTCAGGGCGCTCAACTGGTGCGTGAGGCCTCCCGGCGAGCCGTCTCGGCGATGAGCCCGCCCTCGGGGCAGGCCGCAGACCCGGAGCGGACGCAGGCCGCCGCCGCAGTGCGGGAGATCTTCGACATCGCCGAGCGGATGAGCAAGCTGAGCGAACATGATGTCGTCTGGTTGAGCGAACACGAGCGCTTCGGGCGGGAACTCCATGTGGCACCGTTGTCGGTCGCCGGTCTGATGCGCGAGCAGGTGTTGGCTGAGCACACCACGATTCTCACCTCGGCGACCCTCACTCTGGGGGGCTCCTTCGAGTCGATGGCCAGCAGCGTCGGTCTCAAGAGGGGCGACCGGATCGACGAGGATACCGAGCCCGGCGACGCGACCCAGTGGCGTGGGCTGGACGTGGGGTCGCCGTTCGACTACGCCAAGCAGGGCATCCTCTACGTCGCTCGGGGCCTGGCGAACCCGGGACGGGACGGTATCGCGCCGGATGCGCTCACTGAACTGGCCGAATTGGTCTGGGCCGCCGATGGGCGGACCCTGGGTCTGTTCGCCTCGCAGCGGTCGGCAGAGCTCGCCGCAGCCCACCTGCGGGCCGAGTTCCCTGAGCTGACCGTGCTCTGCCAGGGGGAGGTGCAACTCGGCGAGTTGACCCGCACCTTTGTTACCGACGAACGCTCGGTGCTGTTGGGCACCATGTCGTTGTGGCAGGGAATCGACGTGCCGGGGGATGCCTGCCGGCTGGTGGTGATCGACAAGATTCCATTCCCGCGGCCGGACGACCCGCTCATGCAGGCGCGTCAGGAGGCCGTCGTGCAGGCCGGCGGGAACGGATTCATGCAGGTCGCGGCGACGCATGCCGCATTGCTGCTGGCCCAAGGTGCCGGGAGACTGATCCGCCGTGACAGCGACAGGGGAGTGGTGGCGGTGCTCGATCCTCGCCTGGTCAAGGCGCGCTACGGTAGTTTCCTGCGTGCCTCGTTGCCTCCGTTCTGGGTCACGACCAACCCGGAGGCGGCGGTTGCGGCACTACAGCGTTTGGGCTCAGGTGAGGGGAGCCGACACCCCTAGAGCCGTCTGAGGACGGCCACCACCTTGCCGAGGATGGTGGCGTCGGTAGCGTCGATGGGCTGGTAGGCGGGATTGTGCGGCAGCAACCAGACTTGACCGGGGGTACGACGCAGTGTCTTGACGGTCGCTTCGCCGTCCAGCAGCGCGGCGACGATCTCGCCGTTGTTCGCGGTTGGCTGCTGCCGCACAACGACGTAGTCCCCATCGCAGATGGCGGCCTCGACCATTGAGTCGCCTCGCACCTCCAGCGAGAACAGTGTGCCTTCGCCGACCAATTCACGCGGGAGCGGCAGCACATGCTCCACTTGCTGGTCGGCGAGGATCGGGGCGCCGGCGGCGATGCGTCCCAGTACTGGAACTTGGACGGCAGCCGGGAAGGCGTCCAGAATGTCGGTCGAGTCTGGCTGGTTGGTGCCCCGCTCAACGTCGGTGGAAGCCTGTTGGCGCTCCGGCAGGATCACTTCCAAGGCGCGCGGCCGGTTGGGGTCACGCCGCAGAAAGCCCTTCGATTCCAGCGCCTTGAGTTGGTGCGAGACGCTGGAGGAACTGGCCAGACCCACTGCGTCGCCCATCTCGCGGATCGAGGGCGGGTAGCCGCGGGTCTCGACGGCCTGCTGGATGAACTCGAGAATGCGCCGCTGTCGAGGGGTCAGGCCGGACGCGTCGTCTTGGCCGGGTACCTCGGCTATGCCCATGGCGCGCGCGACCGACTCGTTGGTCGGACGGCCTGCTCGGCCCTGCTTCGCGCCTTGATTCGCACGCCTGGTGGTGATCATGGTTCAACGCTAGAGCTTGCCGCAGCTCAAATCAAACATCTGTTCGAGCATGTCGCGCCGCGTGTCGTGCGCCGAGAACGAGGCATTGCAGGAACTGTCAGAGGCCCGTGGTTGGATCCTGTCGCAGGAACGCTGAAATCGAATGCTTGACCGAAATAGCCCTCGGTCGATAGCATTCGAACAAGGGTTCGACAGCAGGAAGTCCGGCGGATGGCCGGCGAATGGAGGACAGAGATGACCAGCATCAGCTTCGCTGAGGTTCGTGGTGCGGCGCAGGGAGGCTCAAGCGGCACGCGCACTGCGCGTGGCCGTGCTTGGCACGATTACGAAGGTCCCCGCGCCCGTGCCCGGCGGCGCGTCACCCCTGGTGGCCGACCTCATCAACCCGGAGGTCCGCTGGTTGGCGGGTCCTGCGTCACCTGGAGCGCTGCCCGGAGCCGCCTGGTCGCCGGTCATCACGGGCCGGCTGCCGAGTGGCGGCTCACAGATGTGGGTCTTGTCCTGCTCATGGTCTCGTTCGCGCTAGCGATCGTTCTTGGGGCCGTGGTCGTGGTGAACCAGTACTTGGCGATCGGCGCCGTTGCTTGAGTCTGACACGCAAACGGGGGCGGTCCGTGAAGGAACCGCCCCCGTTTGCCAATCGGTTTCGAGGCTTGGCTCGCTCAGACGAGCTGAGTCGGCTTGGTATTGCCAACCGACCCGCCTGTGCGGCCCGTGGTCAGTAGCTGTATGGCTGCTGCGGTTGGCTGGTGCCGCCCGTGGATTCGTCGATCACAATCGTGCTCATGATCTTGTCTGCAATGGTCTGGCGCTTGGCATCCCAGAGCGGGAACAGCCAGCCGATGTAGCAGATGAGCGTGTCGATGATGTGTGCCAATTGCCGGACGAAGGCCATGCCCATGCCGATCGGACGGCCAGTGGCTTCACTGACCAAACGGACACCAGCCACCTTGCGTCCCCATGACTGGCCGGTGGTGCCGCCCAGATA
>CALMKG010000281.1 GCA_937867175.1 uncultured Propionibacterium sp.
TGTGCGTGGTGGTGATGGACCCCACCAAGGTCGACGACGCGACCTGAACCGCCTCATGGCTGATGGCTCCTGTCCACCGGTCTCCCGGCGGGCGGCTAGGCCTGCCGGGACCCAACGAAAGGCGTGCGATGAGTCAGGTCCCGCAGCCACACCCGTCACGGATAACCCCGTTTGCGGGGCATGCGATCGTGGTCGGGATTACCGCGCGTCAACCGGAAGTGGTCGTGTTGACCGCTCTGGAGTTGGCGCGGGCACTGGGCGCGAAGCTCTACTTCGCCTACGCCGATCCGGGCCGGGTGGTCGAGCGGGAGTTGCCCGACGGCCACGTCCGGCACGTCGACCTCAACCCCGACCTGTCCGACGACGAGAGCTGGCGGCGCCGCGAGAACGAACTCCTGGCGGCGGTTGGCAAGGTGCTGGCCGGTCACGATCTGGACTGGGAGTTCCGTTACCTTGCGGGACGACCGGACCGTGCCCTGACCCATCTGGCGCGGGCGGTCGACGCGTCCGTCATCGTCGTCGGAAGCGGACGCCCCGGCAGGACGGGCCGCCTCCGCGACGCGCTGTCGGGCACGGTCGGCTTCCACCTCGCCCATCACCAGCACCGCCCGGTACTGGCGGTGCCCACCGAGGTCGTCGACTGGAAGACCCCTCTGGTATGAACCGACCCGGGACGCCGACGAGACCCGCACATCTGAGAGCTCCTCTCATCGGGCTGGTGATCCTGGGAGGGACGGTCGGCACCGCAGTGCGTCACCTCCTGGAGACAAGGTTCGCCCCACCGGTGGGCCAGTTCCCCTGGCCCACCTTCGTGATCAACGTCACCGGCGCATTCCTGCTCGGACTACTGCTCGAGTTGATCGCGTCGTCCGACCTCGCTCCGCAGCGGCGCCGGGCGCTTCAGCTCACACTGGGGACCGGACTCATGGGCGGTTACACCACGTACAGCACGTTCGTCCTCGAGACCATAGACCTTGACCGCCATGGTGGTCATCTGATGGCCTTCGGTTATCTGGCCGCGAGTCTGGTCCTCGGGTTCGTCGCTGCCATGATGGCCATGAACACGACCAGGGCCTTCGTCTCGTCCGGGAAAGGTGGGCGACAATGATCGGGTTGTGGGTCGCGCTCGCGGGCGGCCTGGGGGCAGCTGCCCGATTCACACTCGACGGCTTCCTCACCCAGCACAACCACCGGGGCCTGCCCATCGCCACCCTGACGATCAACGTGCTGGGCTCGTTCCTGCTCGGCCTGCTCACCGGCTGGGCCGGGCACGATGGTCACGAGCTGGTCCGGTCGATAGCCGGGGTCGGGTTCCTCGGCGGGTTCACCACCTTCAGCACCGCCAGCGTCGAACTCGTCCGCCTCACCCGCGCCGAACGACCCCTCGCCGCCGGCGGACTCGCTGTGGCCATGATCATGCTCAGCCTCACCATGTGCCTGCTCGGGCTCACCCTAGGTCAACTGGTCGGCTGAAGCACCAAGGCTAGGTCAGCCCAAACCGTCCAGAATGGCCGCACTGCTGGACAGCCCGAGACGGGTGGCACCGGCGTCGATCATCGCCAACGCGGTCTGCGCGTCGCGGATGCCGCCGGAGGCCTTGACCCCAAGTCGCCCACCCACCGTCTTCGCCATCAACTCGACGGCGTGGACCGACGCACCGCCGGCCGGGTGGAACCCGGTGGAGGTCTTGACGTAGTCCGCTCCGGCGCGTTCGGCCGCCTGGCAGGCTCCGACGATCTGCTCGTCGGTCAGGGCCGCCGACTCGATGATCACCTTGAGCAAGACATTCGGTGCCGCCTCACGTACTGCCCGGATCTC